>JAITUN010000207.1 GCA_031286285.1 Bacteroidales bacterium
ACGAATAAACCCAAAGGTATCTACAGTAAAGAAATCACAGGAAAAAAGGCTTTTCCAGTGGGAGCCCAAAAACCGTTTCCATGAAAGGGTAGGTTTAATGTCTCCGGTCTTTCTAAAACGGTTGAGTATTTTGCTTATAGTTTCATGAGATAATTTTATAGACAGCTTTTTTAGTTCGTCCCTGATACGCCTTGTACCCCAGAGGAAGTTTTCCTGTTTTAGTTTTAGGATAAGATTTTTTATGGCTTTAGTAACCTGCGGTCTTCCTTTTTTTCGTTTCTTGTTGAAGCCCGCCCAGTATTTTGCCAGATAATTTTTCCATGCAGACAGTATGGTTTTGGGAGAAACAAGGGAAAAGAATCGTTCAGGCTTTTTAGTATTTCTGAAAAGCTCTGCGATTATGTGTTTTTCATGAGGTTTGAAAGGATAACGAATATCATGTTCTTTAAAGTATCTTCTGCAATAATTAACTTCGAGCCAAAGGAGAGCAATTTTAGGGAAAGTTTTGTAACGCAGGGAAATAAAGAATGTACAAATACGGAAAAGTTTTAGAAAGAGGTAGATAATAAACATGAGTGATGGTAGTAGATAGACATTAAAACAACAATACCCCGAGTGGGCGAAGTGTCAACTTAATCAAATTTGTCATGCAAATAATTTTTGGAGCAAAAAATATTCTGAAAAGGAATAAAAATTATCCCAAAAAGGATGAGGTTGAACCAAAAAACCAAGTGGGGGGGGGTAGCGTAATACAGGTAACCGTCAATTCTAGCAGTGAAAACACCTATTTTTCGAATAAATGAGTGTTACAGAAAGTTTAAGACTTAAAAATATTCCAAGGGAGCAGGTTTTGCAATCTTCGGGAGAAACTGCGAACGGAGCCCTAACTTTTTGCAAGCAGCCTACAACCCTCTTTTTTGTCAACTCAATCTCCCCTAACAAAAATTATCCTTGGCTTGCTTGAATTATATCTGACCCAGTGATTCCTTTTCAAAAAACAATTGCACCCATAATAATCACCTGTTTCATCATAAAATTTATAATCATAGTTTTCGTTATTGGTGAACTCTATTATATAGCTATAATTACCATCGTGTTTATGCACACTATAACGAGTTATACCTGAAACTTTCTTAAAACCAGTTTCAGTATCTATCCAATAAAAATTATCTGTGGGATACCAATTGCAAGTTATGCCAAAATCTTCTTTGCCATCGCTGCTCTCCTTTTTAGCATCTCCACTGGGTTTCTCTAAATAACCCACTTCGTATTTATTACCCTTGCCACTTACCCTTTCTTCCCAAATAATGTCTTTCTCATCAATGCCATCATACAAAGCCATTCTTTACCTCCAATAACTTAATTTTCAAATTTTTAATACCGTATGGTACTACTTCTTATTATATACTTAAAAAATAAACATTGTCAAGTGTCTTGATAGTACATTTATTTTGCGATACAATTATCGGGATAGGGAAGGTTATATGAAAAGGAAAATAATCTTTTTACTTACAACGGCGGTAATGCTGTCTATACTTGTAAAATTGCTGATACCTGTTGCAGCTTTGGCGCAATCAAATCCAAATATATCCGGTAAACTTACGGTATGGGCATTTACAGATGAATTACAGGATTTAATTAAGAATTATATTAAACCTGTTTACAGAAATGTAAATATTGATCATTCTTTTATACCAATTGATAGTTTTAGGGATATGATTGAAAAGGCTTTTGCCAGCGGACAAGGTGTACCGGATATATTTGCCTTGGAAGCTCAATTTGTACGCCGCTATGTTGAATCCGGCGAGTTGCTCGATCTTACAAATCTTTATGAAGCCAACAGAGACAGGCTCCTGCGCTATCCGGTAGAAATTGCTACACATAACGACAGAGTGTACGCCATGTCTTGGAGCGCAAATCCCGGAGTAATGTTTTATCGTCGCAGCCTTGCGCAAAAATATCTTGGAACCGATGACCCAAAGGTTGTACAAACCTATTTCGACAGTTTAGACAATTTTGCAGATACAGCAGCTCTAATTTATAAAAGATCAGGCGGAGAATGCGTTATTGTTTCAAGTAGACAAGATCTTTTTTATCCCTTTTTGGGCGCACGCCAAAACCCCTGGATAGTAAACGGCAGATTGGTTATCGATCCGGTAATGGATCAGTACATGGATATCTGCAAATATTTTTTTGACAATCACATCGAAGGTCGTGTCGGTCAGTGGTCGGAAAGCTGGTTTGCCGGAATGAGAGATGAACTTAGTGATAATTTGGGGGACAGACTGGAGGTGTTTTCCTATTTTCTGCCTGCATGGGGTTTGCATTATGTGCTTAAACCCAACGCCAATAATACAGCCGGCGACTGGGCAATGATACCCGGTCCATCTTCGTACTATTGGGGCGGCATCTGGCTTGCTGCATGGAAGAATACACAAAATCCGCAGGCTGCCAGAGAACTTATCCGTTATCTTACAATTGATGAGAATTTTCAGGAAAGATACGGGAATGAAACCGGCGAATTGGTAACAAATATCGTTGTGCAAAACAAGATAATGCATAATTTTAGTGACACCTATATTGGAGGACAAAATCATTATGCCATGTTTGCCGATATATCCAGAAATGTAAACGGCAGACTTATACAGTCAACGGATAATATTATTCAAAACATCTTCTTGGAAGAGTTAACCTCGTTTATATTAGGCGAAAAAACCAAGGCTGAAGCTCTGGAAGATTTTAGAGTCGGCGTGGAAGATCTGTTGGAGTTATAGTCAGGGAATTATTATAAATATATGCATTTAAAAGAAGCCAAGGGAATACTTGGAGCCGGAAACGGTATGAATATCAGCAGGGGGTGTACTCATGGCTGTATCTACTGCGATTCCCGGAGCAAGTGTTATCGCATAGAACATGATTTTGAAGATGTGCAAATAAAGTCCAATGCGCCGGTTTTGCTGGAAGATGCGCTGCGGCGGAAACGGAAAAAATGCACAATTGGAACAGGCTCTATGAGCGATCCGTATATCCCGATACCGGAAAACCTCGCCAATATCCGCGCTTGCCTTGAAATTATCAATAAATACGGCTGCGGAGTTTCTCTTATGACCAAGTCAGATTTAATTCTTCGCGATATGGAGCTTCTTTTAAGTATTAACAAAAAAGCAAGCTGCGTAGTACAAATGACACTGACAACATTTGATGAAAACCTGTGCAAAATAATCGAGCCGAATGTCTGCGGTACAAGACGGCGTTTTGAAGTTTTAAAGATCATGCGGGACAATGGAATTAAAACAATCGTATGGCTTACACCGCTTTTGCCCTTTATAAATGATACGGAAGAAAATTTGCGCGGCATACTTAATTATTGCATCGAAGCCGGAGTTTACGGCATTGTCTTTTTTGGGGCTGGAGTTACATTGCGCGAAGGAGACCGCGAATACTATTACTCAAAGCTGGACGAGCATTTTCCCGGTCTAAAAAAAGTGTATCAAAAAAAGTATGGCAACAATTACATAGTAACAAGCAATAACAACGATACATTGTCAAAGATTTTTTACGAAACTTGCAGTAAACACAATATTGTCTGTAATAGCAATGTATTGTTTGAATTTATGCGAATTTTTGAAGAAAAGGGGGCTCAAATAGAGCTATTTTAACCGTATTTTACTAAAATTATTTTTGTTGACAACCGGCAAATACCGTGATAAAATGCCGTAAGTTGTAAGTTAACAACTCATTTCATTTTATGGCGGTGGGTAAAATGTTTATTTTTATTAAAAAAATGATAAATTTTTTAAGAATCTACCACGCGCACTCCCCCCCCCTCACGCCCAAGCCCCCCCCCACACCCAAGTCAACAGAAACGCAGATCAAAAAA
>JAITUN010000210.1 GCA_031286285.1 Bacteroidales bacterium
ATGTTCACACATAGAACCAAACTCGCAGGGGAAAATCGCAATCCAAAGGCGAAACAAAGTGTAATAGCGTTCTTTAAAAGAGAGGTTGGAATTTATAGGGGAAAAGTAGTTTTTTTTTACAGCCATGTTCGTTTTTATGAAAAATTGGAACTACATATTATAAAAACTAAACGCAAGTGAAAAATCAATATGGTTAAGGCTCTCCGGTTTTGATAATTTTGTCTTCTTTAAATCTATTAATAATGATGCTCGCAATCCAATTGCAAAAGATTTGATGACAAAAAAATCGTATCCTATTTCGGCAAAAATAGCAGCGCCGTTCTTTGTGATAGTTGTGCTTTCTCTCTTTTCAAAAGGGAGTGAAAGATTATTATTATTATCAATTTTAACCAAAAAAGTATTGTTTCGACATCTGGCATATCCTGCACCCACATTTGCAAATAGACAATGTTTTTTAGGGACAATAAAAATTTGTGTAGCCAAAAATGCGCCAAAATAATGAATATTAAGTGATTCTGAAAATTGTTTATAATCCTCATTACTACCATCTTCAAAAGCAAAAGTAACATTTTCTGTTATAGTGTGAGAGAAAATGCCATTATACTTAACACCAACTCCAATATAACTTTTAAAAAAGTAGGAGAAATCTGCTCCAATACTCAAACAGTGTTTCAGTTTATTAAAATGCTTATTCAAAACTGAGTTATTTGAATAAGGGATGGATGCAAATCTATATCCATACCCTACCTGTACGCCAAGTCTTAAATTAGGAACCGTTTTTACTTTTTGGGGCTTTAGGGTTGTATCGGTTTGTAATATTTCACAAAAACCAAACGAAAACGAAAACAGAAACAAACTGAAAAGAAATAGTATTTTATTGCGATTAATGGTAAAAAAAAATTTCATTATAATGTTATTTGTATTAGGCTTGTTTTACTATAAGTTTTCTTTTAAAACTATTAATATCTAAGGTTATTAATCAATGGCGAAAGTAAAAAAAAAACAATATTACACATTCTCCTTTTTTGAAGTTATTTTTTTTGCCAATTTGACAGAACAAAATCTTTGGCACTTGTTTTGCACAAGTCCGAAGGATTGAAGGATTGAAGGACTGAAGGATAGAAGGAGTCATTTCAAAACGTGGAACCTTAATCTTTAAATCTTTAAATCTTTTAATCTTAAACCACTAACCACTATGAACTTAAACAACCTTACCCTCAAATCTCAGGAAGCCATTGCGCAGGCACAACTAATCGCACACAGCAACAAACAGGCGCGTTTGGAAACCCTTCATATTTTGAAAGCATTGATTGAAGTAGATACTAATGTGATTCCATATCTGCTGAAAAAGTTGGATGCCAATCCCAAAATGATTTTGCAAGTGGCTGAAAAACAATTCCAATCGTTAGCAAAAGGTACCGGAAATGACATCTATATCTCACCGGCAGTAAACACCGCAATTCAAAAAGCGATCTTGTTCAGCAATGAGTTGGGCGATGACTTCGTTTCGTTGGAACATCTGCTCTATGGAATCTTTATGGCAAACGACGATGCCGCCAAGATTTTGAAAGATGCAGGAATCAACGAAAAAGGGATTAAAGCGGCAATCATTGACTTGCGCAAAGGCAGCAAAGCTACCGATGACAGTAGCGAAGAATCGTACAACTCGTTGAATAAATACGCTGTAAATCTGAACGACGCAGCACGGAAAGGAAAACTTGACCCTGTAATTGGTCGTGACGAAGAGATTCGCCGTGTATTGCAAATTTTGTCGCGAAGAACAAAAAACAACCCGATACTCATTGGAGAGGCAGGTGTAGGCAAAACCGCCATCGCCGAAGGGCTGGCACACCGTTTGGTAAGCGGCGATATACCGGAAAACCTGAAAACTAAAAAACTCTACTCGTTGGATATGGGAGCGCTCATCGCAGGAGCCAAATATAAAGGAGAGTTTGAAGAGCGTCTGAAAAACGTGATCAAAGAGGTAATTGAATCAAACGGAGAGATCATTCTTTTTATAGATGAGATTCACACTTTGGTGGGCGCCGGCGCTACCGGAGAGGGCGCAATGGATGCTGCAAACATTCTGAAACCCGCCCTCGCACGCGGCGAACTCCGCTCAATAGGAGCTACAACGCTCAACGAATATCAAAAATATTTTGAGAAAGATAAAGCCTTAGAGCGCCGCTTCCAACCCGTGAAAATTGAAGAACCCGATAAATATTCCACAATTTCTATTTTGCGCGGATTGAAAGAGCGCTACGAAACACACCACCAAGTACGGATTTTGGACGAAGCAATCATAGCTGCAGTAGAACTCTCCTCAAGATATATTACCGACCGCCAACTGCCCGATAAGGCGATTGACCTGATTGACGAAGCCGCATCAAAATTGAAGTTAGAGATCAATTCCATGCCGGAAGAATTAGATGAATTAGACAGAAAAATCCGTCAGTTGGAAATTGAACGAGAAGCAATTAAGAACGAAAATGCACCCGAAAAGTTGGAACAATTAAGCAAAACGGTTTCAGATTTTCAAGAAGAGCGCAACGCACTGTATGCCAAGTGGCACGCAGAAAAAGAGGTGGCAGAAAATATTCAAAAGAGGAAAGCCGATATTGAACGTTTTAAATTGGAAGCCGCAGAAATGGAACGGCAAGGAATGTATGGGCGTGTGGCGGAACTGCGCTACGGAATTATCAAAGAAGCAGAAGAACAGATTGAAAAGTTGCAGTTGGAGTTGGACCACCTGCAAGCCGATGGCGCAATGATTGACGAAGAGGTCAGCGCAGACGATATTGCCGAAGTGGTTGCCCGCTGGACAGGGATTCCGGTTACTAAAATGCTCCAAAGCGAAAAGATGAAACTGCTCCATTTGGAAGAGGAGTTGCACAAGCGCGTGGTGGGTCAGGATGAGGCGATTACCGCTATTGCGGACGCCATTCGCAGAAGCAGAGCAGGATTGCAAGACAGCAAACGCCCCATCGGTTCTTTCATTTTTTTGGGAACCACCGGCGTGGGAAAAACCGAGTTAGCCAAAACGTTAGCCGAATATCTCTTTAACACCGAAGACGCGATGATTCGTTTAGATATGAGCGAGTTTCAGGAAGCACACTCCGTATCAAGACTTATTGGTTCTCCGCCCGGATATGTAGGCTATGACGAAGGAGGACAACTTACCGAAAAAGTGCGCCGCAAACAGTACTCCGTAATTCTGTTCGATGAGATCGAAAAGGCGCACCCCGATATTCTGAACATTCTGCTGCAAGTGTTGGATGATGGAAGGCTGACCGACAATAAAGGTCGCGTTGCCGATTTTAAGAACACCATCATCATCATGACTTCCAACATCGGATCGCATATCATTCAGGAAAATTATGCAGACCAAAGCAAATATACAGATGAAGAACTGTTTGAGCGCACCAAGTCGGAAGTTACCGATATGCTGAAAAAAGCGCTGCGCCCCGAATTTCTGAATCGTATTGATGAAATTGTAATGTTTCAACCACTCTCCAAACGCGAAATCAAAGATATTATCAAATTGCAAATTAACGACTTGAACCGTATGCTTGGGGAACAGGGTGTGCAAGTAGAGTTTACCAAATACGCGTTAGATCTGTTAGCCGAAATGGGCTACGATCCGGTGTATGGCGCCCGCCCGTTGAAACGAGTTATCCAAAAGAAAATCCTCAACGAACTGTCAAAGATACTCTTGGCAGGAAGTTTAAACAAAGATCTGCCTATAAAGGTAGATTCCTTTGAGGAGGGGAAATTTGCGTTCTTTAATTAAACTAGATAAAATCAATACGAAATAATTCTATTTTGATATTGCCAATTAACATTCAGTGACTAAAAAAAAGATTATTTCTTATCCTTGTTTCAATAATAATAGAACATCTGTTAATAATCTTTTCAAATTTTCAACCAACAAAATTGTATCAGATTTTAAATCATTAAAATGAATTTGATGTTGTTTTTTAGAAAGTTCAATTTTTTCTAATATCGGAACCACTTCTGATGCATTGACTTGCTTACAAAACGGAAGTATTCGATGCGCAGTTTGTTGTATGAGAAATAGATTTTTATCCTCTAATGCATATTCAAATTTTTTAATATCATTGGGAAGTGATGCTGCAAATGTGTTTAATACTGTAAAAATGGTATCCATATCATTGTCAAACATTTCAATTAATGTGTGTAATGAAAATAGGTTGGAAGCGACAATACTGTTTTGTTGCTTAATTGAAGTCATGATTTTTTCTAATTGATTTAACGTGAAAGGCTTTTCTAAGAAGTCTGCAAAACCGATTTGTTGAAACTCATTTTTTGATATTAGGCTATTTCCGGTCAAACAAACGATTGGCACATCGGAAACGGATCTTATTTTTTTCAATACTTCGTAGCCAGTCAAATCGCCCATTTGCAAATCAGTGAAAATAAGATTACATTTAGTAGATTCTGTTTGATATTGGTTTTCAAACTCTTCTTTTGTAGAAGTTGTAATTGTGGTGTGCCCTAATTTATGAAGCATAGAAGCAATAATTAATACTTGGGTTCTATCGTCTTCAATAACCCATATTTTTAATGATTCTTGTTTAGAAACAGCGAATTGTTTGTTTTCTAAAATATTCTCACACGGAATCAGAAAAGAAATTTTAGTACCTTGATTTTCTTCAGTTTGGATTACAATATTTCCTTTCATTAAATCAAGCAGTCCTTTTACCACAAAAAGTCCGAGTCCACTGCCTTCAATTCCTGTGCTATTTTTCTTCACTCTTGTAAATGGCTCAAAAAGAGTGGCTAATTTTTCCTTTGGAATTCCTCTCCCAGAGTCCGAAATAATTACACTAAGTTGCAAGCTTTCTCTATTTAATACATCAACATCCACATTTACATTTCCATTAGAAGTATATTTCACAGCATTTGAAATCAAATTTACAACAATCTGCTTCAATTTTAATGAATCTGTCAAAATCTGAGGATTTTCTTCTACGTTAATATTATATGTTAATGAATTGTTTTTTTCATTACATAAAGGGTTAAACATCTCCATTATTTCCATAAAAAAAGGCACAATTTCAATACATTCTGTTGTAATCTGTGACTTATGTTGCTCCAAACGAGTAAATTCCAGCAAATTGTTCAATAACGACAAAATATATTTTCCCGAATATTGCATAGTGTTAAGTTCTCTAAGCTGGTTTGGCGATAACAATTCATTTTCCCATAGTTCTAAATATCCTAAAAGTGCATTGAGGGGAGTTTTAATGTCATGAGAAATTGCCAATAGCAATTGATGCCGACTTTCCATCAATTCCTCTGTTTTCTGTTTTTCCAACTTCAACGCTTCGTGTACTTTCCGTATCGTTTTTATGTTCTTGAAAATAAAAACAATAAATAAAATAATAAGCAGTAAAGCGATTGCACCTGTAAAAATGCTTCTTGTTAATGTGAGTTGCGTATTGTTTTCATATTCATCACTTAATGAAATTACATTGAACAACATATCTTTATGAAGTTGCAATAATAAAGCAGTAATTTTTTTTGTAATATATTGATCTGCCGTAAGTAATGCATATAATTCAATTTCAATACGTTCAATTTTTGTCGTATATTGATGTTGATAGCGCTGTGTAAGTTCTTGTAAACTATCTAATAAAGGGGTCACTAAAATGGTTTCCTGAATAGATGTATCAGTAATAATCAATGTGTTAATAGATGCAATTTCTTTTCCTCTTTTTTTAGATGAACGAAATGCATCTTTCAATCGTTGTCGAAAAGTTTTAGGTTCCTGCCACACAGTATCGCACATCGTCGTACGGTTGGTTTCAATTATCTGTGGCATCTCTCTATTGATCTCTTCATCAATTTTATCTGCAATTTTTTTGTACAAAGAGTCAATCTCTTTTTTGTTAGCAAATAAATTTTGCAACTTTCTCAACATCACTTTTTTCTCTTGAAGTAAAAAAGTGATGTCATTCAAAAAGTTATTTTCATCTTCATAATAGAGAAATTGCACAACGAATTCTAATTTTTTCTGAAAAGTATCAATGTCAGCTTGATAAAGATATAAATAATGTAAATCTTTTTGCACTAAGAACAAATTTCCACTCTCTTGGATATTGTAAAATTGGGATACTAAATTATTGATTTCCAAAAGGATTTCTGTACTATGCAAATATTGTTCTTTCTGTTTTTTTAAGTCTTCAAACAAAGACTCAGCGAACATAATGAATCCGAAACACAACGAAGCAATAATTATTAATACAAAAGCCAGTTTTGCCTTAATGTTTTTTCCTACTACATTAATGATTCTTGATTTCACACTTATGAATATTTTGCAAAAATATAATTGTTGTGGAATTTTTCCACAAACATCCTCAATAATTCTACATTTTTTAGTAATGATAGTTTCTTGATTTTTTTATATTATTATAATAATCAATATTTTAAATACAAAGCGACACAAATGGCACAATTTTAGCTTAATCATCTAATAAATTTATTAACCAAATTAAAAATCCATTTTTATGAAAAAAGTTTTTTTATTAATCGCTGTAATCACAGCAACATCATTTACAACTTTTGCATTTACATCACAAGCAAAATACAATGCTACAATAAATACAGAAGTTTCTAATGATGAGTATGTTCAAGTTGAATTTAAAGATCTTCCTACTGAAGTTCAGGAGATGTTGCTTGCTGAGTTTGCAGGCTACGATTTTAAAGCTATCTTTCAAAATGTTGAAACCAAATTGTTGAAAGTAGTTGTAATAAAAGATGAGGAAGAAAAAACTTTCGTACAAAACGAAGACGGCAAGTTTGTTGAATAAAAAATAAGCGTTGCAATTATTTCTGCTGAAAAGGTAACCTCTAAAAGGTTACCTTTTTTATTATTTTTGCGGCATGATAAATTCTAAAAATAAAATCCTAATTATTGAAGACGATCCCACGTTTTCATTGCTTTTACAAACGTGGTGTAATAAAAATGATTACGAACCTGTAGTAGTTTTTACGATAGAAAGTGCACAAAGAGAAGTGTTAAAAAACAGTTTTGATTTAATTTTATCTGATTTACGCCTCCCTGACAGTGATGGTATAATGTTTTTAACATGGTTAAATGATAATAAAATTGAAATCCCTGTGATTATATTAACTAATTATGCTGATATTCAAACGGCAGTTGCAGCCATGAAATTAGGGGCATTTGATTTTATGGAGAAGCCAATCAACCATTTGATTATGAAAGAAAAGGTGGAATGGGCGATGAGTAAAAAAGAGAAAAGAGAAAAGGAAAAGGGAGAAAGGAGAAAAGAAAGTCCTACAAGGGATAATGGAAGTGGAGAAATGGGGGTTGATATGGTTATTGGAAATTCTAAAGTGGCAAAAGAAATGTATGAATATATTCAATTAGTGGCACCGACTGAACTTTCAGTATTGATTTTTGGAGAGAGCGGAACAGGAAAAGAACATATTGCTAAAACCATTCATGCACTTAGCAAAAGAAGCAAAGCCCCTTTTGTGGCGGTTGATTGTGGTGCATTATCTAAAGAATTGGCAGCAAGTGAGTTTTTTGGACACCTAAAAGGCTCATTTACGTCTGCCATATCCGATAAAACAGGTGTTTTTGAAGAAGCCAACGGCGGAACGCTCTTTTTTGATGAAGTGGGAAATTTACAATACGAAGTTCAAGTACAATTACTTCGCACACTTCAAGAAAGAAAAATTCGAAAAGTGGGCAGCACTAAAGAGATTGCCGTTGATGTAAGATTGATTTGTGCTACCAATGAAGATTTATCTAAAGCAATTCACAAAGGACGTTTCCGTGAAGATTTGTATCACCGCTTACAGGAATTTACTATTGAAGCCCCAGCATTGCGAAATAGGATAGAAGATATTGAACTATTTAGTAATTTTTTCAGAGAACAATCGAACCGTGAGGTTTCCAAAGAAGTGAAATATATTTCATCGGAAGCTTTAGAAATTTTGAAACAACAGAATTGGAAAGGAAATCTACGCGAATTGAAAAACACAATTCGAAGAGCAGTACTTTTTGCTTCTGGCAATACTATTATTCCTGAATATTTTCCAGTCTTTAAAGAAGAAGCTAAATCATCAATTTTTGCATTATTTGATGAAAAAGATGAAAAACAACGCATCATTAATGCGTTGCAAAAGTGTGGCAGCAATAAATCTATCGCAGCTAAAATGCTAAATATTGACCGTAAAACATTGTACAACAAGATGCATGCTTATGGAATTGAATTGGGTGAGAAAAATACCTCATCCGTTTTTTAATACAAAAAAAAATATAATTTTGCCGCCTCATTCAGCTAAAATGCCGCGTTCGTCTAGCTGGCCCAGGACATCAGGTTTTCATCCTGAAGATCAGGGGTTCGAATCCCCTACGCGGTACAAAAGAAAATGCTATCGGTTTTATAATAAAATTGATAGCGTTTTTGCTTTTTAAAATTGCCGACTTTTTGGCGATTTAACTTCAAATAAGAGAAAATCGCCACAAAATTCAAGGCGATTTCAATGTATTTTAAAACAATGCCTTGCGGCATCAATTCAGTGGCAAATATATACTTTTTAATTAATCACATTTTTATAGTGATTATTTCTCATATTTCTGTATGGCTTTAGAAAATGCTTCTGAATATTTGAAAATATCATCAAAAAAATACTTTCTTTGTAGCAATTAATTTTACGTTTATGAAAAAAATAATTAAGTGGGTAATCATTTCATTATCAGCAATAATTGGTCTTATTGGAATTGCAATTCTTTTGTTCTTTTTTCTAATGACACCTAAACATCTTACCCCAATTGTGAATAAATATTGCACAGAATTTCTTGATGCAAAAGTAACTTTCGATACCGTTTATGTTTCTTTATTTGAAGAATTTCCCAAGGTGAGTATTAAACTCGTGAGAGGAGAAATTATCTCAAATGCTTTGAAAACCGATACGGCATTTTTAGATATTAATCCTAAAAGCGCTGATACGCTGATACGTTTTAATGAATTAGTAGTCTCTCTTAATGCAAAAGATTTAATGCAATCGAAAGTAAATATTGAACGTATCCGTATTTCTCAACCCAACATTTATGGATACATATCTCCATCAGGAAAAGCAAATTGGGATATTATTAAGCCCTCTGAAAGCGATACGCCACTAGATCTTAATATTGATAGAATTTCAATTCGCGGTCCTGCAGTTATAAATTTCAAGTCGATTCCTGATGAAATGGATATTCAGACTTCAATCGACAGGCTATTTCTAAAAGGAAATATTACTCTTGATTTTGACAAATTAGACGTTACTAAATTTGTCTGTTCAAATCTTGTTGCTAAGACAAATCTCAACAAAGAAGATATAAATGTGTATTTTGCCCTTGACTCTGCCTCTGTTGAAATTATAGAACCAAGGCAAGAATACAAATTGAAAATTGAAGGAATTATTTCAACACAAATTGTAGAACAGTTTGCAATAGATACTATTCCATTCATGATTGATGGAAGATGTAGAATTAATTTAGATAATCTTAAAGAATTTGGGTTTAACGATTTTTGTATGACTGTTGCCAATCTTCCTGAAGTTCAATTGAATGGCGATTTAACTCTCAATGAAGGGGATATTGCTTCTGATTTGAATTGTAAAATTGAGACATTTCCACTTCAAACGTTGTTAGAACTTATTCCCGAGAATTTATCAGAAGAACTTAAGAAAATTGAAACAAACATTAGTGTTAGTTTGTCAACAACAATAAAAGGGAGTTACGATTTTTCCGGTAAAGGCAAATTACCTTCCATAGATGTTAATTTCAAGATTCCAAAAGGTTATCTGATTTACAAAGATATGGAATCAAAAATTGATAATATCTCGGTAGATGCTTCATTCCATTTTGACCCTATTTCACCTCAAAAAACAGGAATCAAATTAAAAACTTTCAACATAGATGCCTTTGCGATGAAATTGGATGGCAATGTTGAAATTACAAATTTATTGAAGGATCCTTATGTTATTTTGAATGTGAATGGTTCGGCTAAGTTGCGTGAGTTGCAGAAATTTGTTCCTGAAGAACTGGGCATTACTGCACGCGGCAATATCTCTTTTAATGCCAAAGGCTCTTTTTTGACAAGTAAACTCACTCAGCAAGAACTAGCCCAAAATGACATTATTGTACAGTTCAATGCGGATAAAGTACGGGTTAGAATCCCCAAAGATTCAATCAGCGTGTTAGTTGAAAAAACATTCTTAGAACTCAATACTACAAAAACACGCACAAGCAGAAGAACAGGCGAAGTCTCTAGACAGTTAACTCTTGATTTTAAGTCTGATACTGCAAGAATTAGAATGCCAAATCGCCAAATTATCTCTATCTCTAAAGTCGATTTTAGCCTTCGTACTTCAGATGCTGTTATCACCGGAGACACCTCGAAAGTAGTCCCAATGATTGGAAATATTACCGCTGATAATTTGGAGTATTCAGATTTGGACTCAACAACTCTACGTTTACGTGATGTGAAAACAAAAATCAGAATTCTACCTTCAAGAGAAAATCCAACTTTACCTTCTATCCGTTTTGAAATTGAAACAAAACAGTTAAACATGTTTGCAGATGGAAATCGTATTTCGGCTCGCGACGCTGAAGTTTCAATACAAGCATCAAAAAATGTTTCTTATCAGGGAAGAGAACAAACAAATGCTTACAATCAACGTAATACAAATAGAGAAAAATCAAGCGGGCAAAGGCAAGGCAATAGACGTGTTGATGATTTTAGAGGAGAAGATTTTGATATTCGAAATGTTGAATTTGGCAAACTTCTGAGAGATTGGACAATAGAAGGAACCTTAAAATCACGCTCAGGCAGAGTGGTTTCTCCTTATCTTCCACTCAGAACGCGCTTACAAAATATTGACTTGAGTTTCACCACAAATGACATTGAGATAAAAAGTCTTAATATCAGATGTGGTGCATCAAGGATGAATTTTACCGGAAAAGTGGGAGAGATACGCAGGGCGCTATCTAGCGGTAGAGGCTTGAAAATTGAAGCCAATATTAACGCTGACACGCTTAATATTAATCAATTGCTTACTGCATTTTACAACGGTATGACTTTTTCCAATGCTTCTGATGAATACAAAAAAGCTATTACCAGCGCAACAGACGAAGAACTCTTAGAACAGATTATTCAAGATGAAAACGAAGGAAAGGAAGAAAAATCGGTGTTAATTGTGGTACCTTCTAATATTGCTATTAATGTTAAAGTTGATGTTGGATATGCAAAATATGCTAATGTGACAATTAATAAATTAAAAGGAGAATTAATTTCTCGTGACCGCTGTATCCAATTAAAAGATTTTGTTGCCAAAACAACCTTAGGAGAAATTGACCTTACAGCACTTTATGCTACGAGAAGCAAAAAAGATATCACATTTGGTCTTGATCTAGAGTTTAAAGATATTCTAGTGGAAGATTTTATTAAAATTATCCCTTCCATTGATTCTTTAGTCCCCATGTTATCATCATTTAAAGGAGTCGTAAATTGTCAGATTGCAGCCACTGCCTCATTAGATACTTCAATGAATATTAAATTGCCAAGTTTGAACGCAGCTTGTAGAATTAACGGCAAAAACATGGTGTTACTTGATGGAGAAACCTTTTCTGATATTGCTAAAACACTGAAATTCAAAAACCGTGAAAAAAATTTAGTAGAAAGTATAGGAATTGAACTACTTGTAAAAAATAATCAAATAGAGATTTTTCCATTCCTCATGGAAATTGATCGTTATAAAACTGCTATAAGTGGCATTCATA
The DNA here is from genome assembly GCA_031286285.1 of Bacteroidales bacterium. GTDB lineage: Bacteria > Bacteroidota > Bacteroidia > Bacteroidales > WCHB1-69 > WRNX01. Next base: position 11,822 of record JAITUN010000210.1, read on the forward strand.
ATTTGGACATGACTTTCAACTATCATATCTCTGTACTTAAGTCACCAATTCCATTCAGATTAGGGATAAACTTGAGTGGAGATTTAGATAATATTAGTAAAATGAAAATCGGCATTGGAAAAGCAAAATTTAAAGACACTAATCTACCGACTTACGTAACTGTAATTGACACAACACGAATTAACCTTCGTACCCAAATTGACAATTTCATACAACAGGGTGTTGATATTGCAAGATTCAGCCAGTTCTCTGCTCCCAAAATTGATAATTCTTTGTTTGAAAAAGATTATGAATCAGAAGTAACAGCACAAGACTCATTAATGCTGTTCAAAGAAGGAATTATTGACATAAAACCAAAATCAATAATAGATACTATTCCGCCTACTCAGGAAAAACCACAAAGGAGAAGAGGTGGAAGCAGAAATGATTAAAATTAAGCCATATCTAATAATTGTTACATAAATGACAGGGACTATCACAAAATCTACAGGACTTTGGTACGACGTACAAACAAAAACAGGGGAAGTAATTCTATGTAGATTGCGAGGTAAATTCAGAACCGACCAAAACAAAAACACCAACCCTGCAATTGTAGGAGACCATGTTGTTTTTGATTTAGAGAAAGATAACACTGGGTATATTACTCATATCGAAAAAAGAAAAAACTACATTGACAGGAAGTCTACAAAACTTTCCAAAATCAATCATTTAATTGCTGCCAACATTGACCAGGTTTTTTTAGTGGTAACTATAAAAGAACCGCGCACTTCTTTAGGTTTTATTGACAGATTGTTAGTAGCTTGCGAAGGATTTCGCATTCCTGTCTGTATTATTTTTAACAAGATGGATATCTATTCTTCCAAAGAACTCAAAATAATAGACTACCTTTCACAGCTTTATATATCTATTGGATATGAAGTACAGAAAACCTCGGTATTGAAAAATGAGGGTATCTCTTACATCAAAAAGAGGACGATCGGCAGGGTGTCACTTTTCAGCGGTCATTCTGGAGTGGGCAAGTCTGCCATCATTAATGCTATTGATCCGGAATTGAATTTGAAAGTAGGAGAAATATCCAAATTTCATAACAAAGGAAAACATACCACTACCTTTACACAAATGTTCCCACTCTCTCATGGTGGGTTTATTATTGATACTCCGGGAATTAAAGAGTTCGGGCTTATTCATTATTCAAAAGAAGAGATTCGAGACTATTTTCCAGAGATTCGCATATACAATAATATGTGTAGGTTCAATAATTGTTGTCATATTAACGAGCCGCACTGCGCAGTCAAAAAAGCATTAGAGGAAGGAAAAATACCTGCCTCACGCTACTTGAACTACATTGCTATTTTAGAGGCAGACGATATGAAATTAGCGGATTGGCAATTAGTGTAAATATTTACTTATCCGGAAAAAAAATATTACCTGAAGAAAAAAATTAATGCAAAATTTGTTCGGGTGACTGAACATGTCGGCTTCCAATGATTAATTGCTCATTCTCTGGAGCAGTTTTACATACAATAGGATAAGACTTTAATGCTTCAAAATGTGAAATAACATTTTTAACACTAACGTCTTTTAAACATAAAATCAACTCGTTAACATTTTTTTCTTGAATATATTCACTAATAATTTCAGAAGAATTATCTTCCATAGCATAAATAATTACAGGCTTATTGCTTCCTGTTTGCGCAATCAAAGCAACTCTTTCCGTTTCAGGAGAATTACCTATAATGAGAATTACTCTCTTCTGAGAATTGGCATACCCATATCCTTTGAGCTTGAATGGATGGAGCAGATAGCGTAATACATTCATTACCATTGCAGTCCAAACAGCTCCAAAAATGGATACAGCCCGTGAAAATCTGTATGTTTCTGGCAGTAATGCGTAAATGAGTAAAATTACAATCGTACCAAGTATAATACCACGATTGGTTTTAATAGTAGAGTGAGGTTTCCTGTATCCTTTGTTTATAGCAACCGAAATAATCCAAATTGCTATATAGCATGGAATTACAATAAAAAAGTAAAAAATGGGAAAATGACTTTGGCGGTATTGTAATACTGCTATTTGCCAATAATAAGCTAACAAAAACATACCTCCATAGATAAAAAGAATGTCTAAAATTGGCAATAGCAAGGAAATAGCAACTCTTTTACCTATTGCTAAAGAGGCACGAAGCCATATCGCCACGTTGAGAAGTAGAGAAAACAGAAAAGAATTGTTGTTTGTAAAATGTTTTTTCGCAAATATTTGCATCGCTTTGTAAAAAACAATTACGTAATTGATAGTTCCTTTTTTTGTGCTTTCACCTTTATAATGTATTATTTTTGTTTCGGGTAAATAGTAGTTTTTATACCCGGCTTGAGTGATGCGATAAGAGAGGTCAATATCTTCACCATACATAAAAAAAGTTTCATCTAACAATCCAATAATTTCAATGACTTTTTTTCTGATGAACATAAAAGCACCCGATAATACTTCTACAGGTTGTGTTTTGTTATAATCTAAATAAGTAAGATGATAGGAACCGAATTTTTTAGAACGAGGAAAAAGCTTTGATAATCCGAATATTTTGTAGAATGCTACTGAAGGGATGGGTAATGCTCTTTTTGATTCTGGAAGAAAATCTCCTGTTCCGTTAATCATTTTTACTCCAAGTGCTCCGGCATCGGGTGTTTGATTCATAAAAACTAAACATTTTTCAAAAGCATCTTTTTCAACTAACGTATCGGGATTGAGCAACAGCACAAATTCACCTTGAGCGATCTTTATTGCTTGATTATTTGCATAAGAAAAACCTTTATTTTCATTATTAACAATAAGATTTACCCAAGGGAATTTTTCTCTCACCATTTCAGTAGAGTCATCAGAAGAAGCATTATCCACCACAAAGACTTCTGCTTCCAAGCCGGAAATAGCTTTTTTTACCGACTGTAAACATTGGAGTAGGAAATGTTTCACATTGTAGTTAACAATAATGATACTGAGTTTCATAATAAGAGATTAAGAGAAGTATGCTAAATGTGTAATTTTTGATTTTACTTTATGATTGATTTTTACATTAATTTTTGCAGTTAGCGGCAAAAAAACATCAACCCGCGAACCGAATTTAATGATTCCCATTTCGTCGCCTTGTTTGGCAAAAAAACCCTCTTTCGTGTAGCTCACTATTCTTCTCGCCACAGTACCGGCAATTTGTCTAAACAAAATCTCTGTCCCATTTTTATGTCTTTGAACTACTGTGTTGTGTTCGTTATCTTTAGAGGCTTTGGGCAAACTTGCCACTCTATGTTTTCCTTTATGATATTTTACATACACAACTTCTCCCTCAATAGGATAAGTGTTTACATGCACATTTAAGGGAGACATAAAAATGGATATTTGGGTTTTTTTTTCTTTAAAATACTCTGTTTCAATCTCTTCTAAAATTTGAACAATGGTACCATCAGCAGGAGAAACAATGGCATTCTCTTCTTGGTTTGTTTTTCTATACGGGACGCGAAAAAAAAAGACTATTAAGCACCAAAATATCAAACCGGAAAGCAATAATACTAATTTCAGGATTAAGTGAATATCAAAAAAATATAGAATTATACAAGTCGGAATAAATGCAATAAGAAATGCAATAAAAATGGAAACAATTCCTTCTTTGTGAATTTTATAGAGTGGTATCATTCTTATTATTTAATCGTTAACAGTATAGAATTTGCTCCAATATTTTCTGAACTGTAAGTTTCCGCCGTAAGAACACGTATTTCTACAGGAACTGAGAAAAAAAAGTTTGTTTTCATATTCATTTATTTATAATAAACATTATAGTAAGAGTTATTTTTCAAACAGGAGTTCCATATCATTTTGGTCAATGGTATATTTTCCCCATTCTTCGGTAATAAACTCTGTTCCTACTACGAATGGTGCCGGGAGTCCTTTTTTCACAATCACTCTCACGTTTTCAGCATAATCATCGCCCATTGCAAATTCTCGAAGATAGAGAACAGAGTTCTCAATAATAGTTCCGTCATCTTGCTTGAGTGCTTTTTCGCCCAACTCAAAATCATCAATTTCAATAATAATTTCGTTCAATAGATTCGTGGCTGTTGTTAAGTCTATATATATATCTTCTGTTTTTTTAGTGCTAAGCATAAAGCCGAAATTTTTCCCATTGGCTCTGCAACTTCCAGCTACAATATCACCGTTTATCTGTATAGGTATTATATGTTTTTTAATGATTGTAATAGGTTTAGGTGTAAAAATCGGTGCAATGCTGTCGTTCTTTGGGACATAGTCATCACGAACTACAAAAAATTCAGTTCTTCGGTTTAATTGGTGAGCGGGTTCCTGCTGGTCTTTAGGTAATGCATTGATATAATTATCATCTAAAGTAATACCTCTCCTAAATTGATACATTTTTCCATTGTAGGGAACTAAAATATCTTTTTCTAATTTACGTGGCATTCTTTTACCATAACCTTTTGGGATTATTCTGTCTGCGTCAATTTTCATTTCTTTAACTAAGAAATCCACACACGATTGTGCGCGTCGTTGTGACAACAAGTCATTGTGTTCGTCTGAAGCTCTACTGTCGGTATGGGAACGAAGTTCTACTACTAGGTTTGGGTTTTGTACCAGCACAAAAAACAGATACATCAAAGAGTCTTCATATTCAGGTTTTAGATCCCATTTATTTAGGTCGTAATATATATCTGGCATCACAATCGGGTCTTTGGGAATGCGTGTCAAGAGAAAGTCTTGCCGGATATCTGTGTTTTCGTTAAATCCAATTGTAGTTTGAATTGCATCGGGGATGTCCCAATAGCCTGATTTTTTTACTTTAATCTTGTATGTAGTATTCATTAAAATTTTGGTTCTATCAAAAGCATAATTTCCTTTTACGTCGGTAAATGCTTTGTATGAAGTTCCATTTGAGCCAATAATTTCTATTTCAGCACCGTCAATCATTTGTCTGTTTCCTTCATCTCGCACATTACCAAAAAGGGTAAAAATAGTAGTTGGGAGTTGGAAATAATAGATATCGTCTCCTCCTTTTCCGCCAGGGCGATTTGAAGAGAAGAATCCCTTTTCCAAAAGAGGAGCATTTGTTTTAGGGTCAATAATCTCTTCGTCGTAGAAAATCATTCCAATATCGTCATAGCAAGAATTAATCGGATACATCATATTTTGAGGTTCTTGAAACTGTCCATCATAAAGTACAGAATAAAAGATGTCTAATCCTCCCATTCCGGGGTGTCCGTCAGAAGAAAAATAAAGTACAGAATCCCCTCTAATTGATGGAAAGACTTCATTGCCATTGCTGTTAATCATTTCACCCAAATTCTCAACATTACCGAATTTTCCTCCTTTTGACGCTCGTGTGGCTTTATATAAGTCAAAACCACCATATCCACCTTTCATATCCGAGGCAAAATATAGAGTGAGTTCATCCATTGATAGCGATGGATGTATGCAGTTTACAAGCGAGTCATCACAAAGTTGTATTAATTCCGGTTCACCAAAAGATTCTCCTTTTTTTTGTGAAACATAAATATAGCAGGCTTTCAGGGCTTTTTTGTCAATAGGACATTTAGTAAGAAATATTTCAGAACCTTTTCTATTTCCTGTAGCTTCTCCTTCATTTACTGCCGAATTTAATATTCCCTCATCATCTAAAGAAGCAGGATTTGACCATTCGCCAATCCATTCATTAGATTTACCTTTAGGTCTGTCAATTTTGTAAATATCTGAGAAAGCCTGTCCTGTCCACTGGTCAATTCCTTTTCCTGTTGATCCTTCTCTATTAGAAGAGAAAATCATTTGGTTTTGTTTTTCCAAGTTGATCCATCTCGGCGCCCACTCATCTTGTTTTGTGTTTATTTTTTTAAAGTTTTCGACTTGATAGTTAGTCGGATTTTCCAACCATCCTTTCGATTTTCTTACACCTTCAATACGCTTATCAATTCTTGTATCTTCCGGTTCACGTTCTTGATATTTAAGATAATAATCCAATGCCTTTTCATATTCGCCTTTCAAATGTGAAATGCTGCCCAAATGGAAAAAAAGAAGTGGTTCATCTTTTTGGTAGTTCTTTTTTTCTAATCTAAGATATTGTCTTTCAGCTTTATCTAAATCACCCATAATACGGTAACACTCTGCAATTTGGTAGGTAACGCGTTTTGCTTCAACTGGGTTTTTACTAATCTTTTTTAAACCTTTTTTATAGGCAGTTAGCGCTTTGTCAAATTGCTTGCCGGCAAAAGCATTGTCTCCAGCAACGATTTTTTTTTGACCTAATGCATTAAGACTAATGCAAATAATTAGGAATAGAGTAAATAATTTTTTCATTTATTAAATGATTTAATAATACGGCAAATTAATATGATATTTTAAACGAAATGAGATGAGTAATATTATTTCAAATTGAAATAGAAAGAACTATCAGGAAAATTTCTATCTTCGCCGCGCAAAAAAAAAAACCAAGATAACTTACTACTAATTTAATATCAATAAAGTATGACAATGCAAGAAAAAATCAATGAGTTACTCAAACTGCGAGAAACCGCGCGTTTGGGAGGTGGACAAAAACGAATTGATAAACAACATGCTCAAGGCAAATACACAGCTAGGGAACGAATCCTCATGTTTTTGGACGAAGGTAGTTTTGAAGAGTTTGATATGTTTGTTACTCACAGATGTACTAACTTTGGTTTAGAAAAAGAAAAATACCTGTCCGATGGTGTGGTAACAGGCTATGGAACCGTAGAGGGTCGTTTAGTATATGTTTATTCTCAAGACTTTACAACATTCGGCGGCTCTCTATCCGAAACTGTTTCCAATAAAATTTGCAAAGTATTAGATCAAGCCATGAAAATGGGCGCACCTGTTATCGGGTTCAATGACTCAGGAGGTGCTCGTATTCAAGAAGGAGTAAATAGTTTGGCCGGATATTCAGAAATCTTCCAACGCAATATTTTGGCTTCTGGCGTTATTCCTCAAATATCCGCAATTTTTGGTCCATGCGCAGGTGGCGCTGTATACTCTCCTGCTCTTACTGACTTTATCATGATGGTAAAAAACACAAGCTATATGTTCGTTACAGGTCCTAAAGTAGTAAAAACTGTTACAAACGAAGATGTTACAGTAGAAGATTTGGGTGGTGCTAATGTTCATGCTTCAAAATCAGGTGTTGCTCACTTTGCTGTGGATAATGAAGAAGTTGGAATTTCACAAATTCGCCAATTGCTTAGCTATATACCTTCTAATAATATGGAAGACCCTCCATATAAAGAAACCCAAGATCCTATTAATCGTTTGGAAGATTCTTTAAATCAAATTATTCCCGATAATCCTAACAAACCTTACGATGTAAAGGATGTTATTTTGGGAATTGTTGATGATGCCGAGTTTCTTGAAATACATGAAAATTATGCCAAAAATATTGTGGTCGGGTTTGCACGTTTTAATGGAATGTCAGTGGGAATTGTTGCCAACCAACCCAAATATTTAGCAGGCGTTTTAGACATCAACTCTTCAAGAAAGGGCGCTCGCTTTATTCGTTTTTGTGATGCTTTCAATATTCCATTGGTGACCTTGGTAGATGTTCCCGGCTTCTTGCCAGGAACTCAACAAGAATATGGCGCATTGATTCTGCATGGTGCAAAATTAATGTATGCTTATGGCGAGGCTACCGTACCAAAAGTTACAGTTATTCTTAGAAAAAACTACGGTGGGGCTTATTGTGTAATGAGTTCTAAACACTTGCGTGGCGATATTAATTATGCATGGCCTACAGCTGAAATTGCCGTTATGGGCGAAAAAGGAGCAGTAGAAATTCTTATGGGAAGAGAGATCGCTGCTATTGAAGATAAAGAAAAACAGGCAGTATTTATTGTTGAAAAAGAAACAGAATACAGAGACGCATTCGCTAATCCTTACATTGCAGCACGCTATGGATATATTGACGATGTGATTGAACCACGCAACACCCGATTTAGAGTGATTCGTGCTTTGGAATCTTTGAAAAACAAACGCTTAGAAAACCCTGCAAAGAAACATGATAATTTGCCATTGTAGCATATTAGTTTGTTAGGACGTAATCTGACGCACTGTTAAAATTATTTAATTAAAGAATTACCATTATGGAATTAGAAGTTAAAACCTCAAAGAAAGAAAAACCTCATATCCCCTCTCCCGTACCACATGAAGAAATAGCAGCAATTACAATGGCTTTGCATCTTCATTTAAATTCGTACAGAGACAAAGAAAGCGAAATTATTACCATTGATATGCCCTCGGCGCGTTACTCACCATGGGCGCTAAAAAGTTTAGTAATGAAACGAGTAGTTAGAAAGTAAAGTTATGATCGAAAAGTACTCAAAGGAAACGAATTGGGCTGCAATATATGCAGAAGATATTGACGAGATCATGAAGGAGAATTGATGACCACTTGAGTTTTTTTTGCAAATAATAATTTTGTCTTTCTATTTTAAAAAAAAATCTATATTCGCCGCCCAAAAAACCGATTATTATCCTTTATCTTAGAAAAGGAGTTATTAATTGAAAATCAGCCTATTGTAGGTGAATACAGGAGACTGAAAAACAGAAACAAAAACAAAAAATGAACACATTAAGCTACAAAACCATCGCTGCAAACGAGAAAATCGTGAAGAAAGAATGGGTTGTTATTGATGCTCAAAATGAAATTGTAGGTCGTCTTGCCACAGTTGCGGCACGTATTTTAAGAGGAAAAACCAAAACCTATTTCTCGCCTCATTTTGATTGCGGTGACAACGTGATTATTATCAATGCCGAAAAAGTTAAATTTACCGGAAAGAAAATGGATGAAAAAGAATATGTTCGCCATACCGGTTATCCGGGCGGACAACGCTTTAGAACTCCCAAAGAATTGTTGAAGAAAAATCCGATCGGAATTTTAGAACATGCCATCAAAGGGATGCTGCCGAAAAACAAATTAGGCGCGCAACTGTACCGCAA
>JAITUN010000194.1 GCA_031286285.1 Bacteroidales bacterium
TTGAATAATTTGAGCTCTGTTTTAGCCAACGAAAAAAATGACAGCGCACTGTATTATTTGAATAAGTCGTTGAAAATAAGTGTTAAAAATAATAACGCTTATTTAAGTAATATTTTCAACAATATGGCAACCGGTTATACCTTTAAAAACCAATATGATTCGGCAAACTATTACTACCGTTTGTCACTATTGGAAGCCAAAAAGAATAATGAAATTGAGATGGAAGCCAAAAGTTTATCAAATATAGGCAAACTTTTTTTTGAACTCAATAAAACAGATTCTGCACTCTATTATATCCATTTATCAAACACCATTGCAACAGAACATAATCTATTAAGAATCATCTCTTTAAATTATCTTACGTTGTCTCAAATAGAAGACTCGAAGAACAATACAAGAAAAGCTTTAGAATATTATAGACAATATTCCAATCTAAAAGATTCTCTGTTGAGCGCTGATAAATTTGGAGAAATTAATCAGTTACAACGTTTGTATGAAGTATCGAAAACAGATCAACAGATAGAACAATTGATTTTGGAGCAACAGATTAATGAACGTACCATCCATTATCAAAAAATAATTTGGAAGATTACATTTTCTATTTTGATATTAATAAGTATTGTATCTGTGATCATATATTTACAAAAGAGAAATTTAAACAAATCGTATAAAGTACTTTTTGAAAAGAATATGGAAATTATTGAATTTCAAGAAAATTCATCGATGAACTCTTCTCAGAAGTATCAAAAAAGAACCTTGACCAGCAGCACTCAAAATGCGCTATTAGACAAGATCTTCATTTTAATGGAAGATCCTTCTTTATTCTGTAATACTGATTTTTCTTTAGATAAAGTTGCCGAATTGGTTGAATCCAATCATGCGTATGTTTCTCAGACTATTAATGCCATTCTGAATAAGAATTTTCGTTCATTTTTAAACGAGTACCGAATTAAGGAGGCGCAGCGGTTGCTTTTAGAACCGGATGCGATAAAATTCACTATTGAGTATCTTGCCGGCAGGGTTGGTTTTAGATCTCCTAATGCTTTTCGCCACGCTTTTAAAGAGATTACCGGTGTAGCCCCCAACTTTTACTTAAAATCATTGCATAACAAGTCTCCGAGAGGCTAGCTATTGTATTTACATATCAAATAGTTAGTTTCAACAGTTTTTCTTTTTTTACGCAAATTTATAAATCTGCGTTTGTTTTGACCCTCACCTTTATTATTTTTTAGTTTTCAATTTTTTATTTGCGCCCTGATTTCTTGAACTCATTTGATATGGGGACACAGGTCAAAATTATTCACTTTTTTAATAACAAATTTTATTATTTTATGAAAAAATTTCTTTTATTTATTCTTTCTGTTTTCTTTCTTTTACAGATGGGACACACGCAGGAATTTCGAGCATCAGCTGTTGATGAATTGTCGTTAGTCTATTATTTCTCAGCGCTCGACGGAGCATTTAACAGTGTGGCAACCGATGAGAACCATTTCTATCTGGGCTCTTGGTTGAACAATCGTATTGCCCAACACAATATGGATGGTTCTAATGGACGCATCTTTTATATGAACGATGTGTATGGACTTAGGGATCTGACTTTTGATGGAACCTTCTTTTACGGCGTAAATGCAACGATGAACATCTATAAGATGAATTTAGCCGATGATACTCTTGTGGCTGTTATTCCCGTAACAATGCCCGACGAATACGAGTTGAGACATATCTCTTATGACCCCACTTTAGATGGAGGAAACGGCGGTTTTTGGGTAGGTGGCAATAATAGTATGGGAGCGGTTTCAATGAGTGGCGCACAACTAAAAACACTTGTCAATTTTAATGATGTTGTTGTGGGAACTGCATTAGACCCCTATTCCGACCCTCAAAATCCCTTTTTGTGGCTTATGACACAAGTAGTGGACGGACACGCTTTTCTTAGAAAATTTGATATCAATACACAGATGATCAATACTTTTTCTCACGACTGCCAAAGTGACCTTCCCAATATACCTATGTATGCCGGCGGCGGGTTGTTTTCCTATTTTAGTGAAGGAATATTTAGATTGGCAGTTAATATTCAAAACTCTCCCAATTTAGTTATGATTTACGATATTATAGATTTGACACCGCTCGGAGTGCCGGCGCAAGTTCCTAATTTAACGGTTGCTGCAGGCGCAAATGGAAGTTTAAACGCAATCATCAACTGGACCAACCCGAGTTTGACCTACAATGGAGAAACGCTGAACGAAATTACGGCGGTTAAAATCTATGAAGGAAATACGCTCATTCATACCGTTACAAATGTAACGCCCGGGCAAAATTGCACCTATACTGCTTCGGTACCTACTGAGGGATCGTACACTTATAAAGTAGTTCCTGAAAATAGTGCAGGAACCGGTCCTTCCAAAAGCGTTGAATCGCCATGGATTGGACACGATATGCCCGCTGCTCCGCAAAACCCGCTTCTCACCACTGTGGATAACAATATATCGTGGACAGTAAACGTATCTTGGACAGCGCCACAAACAGGCTTACACGACGGATATTTTACCAACCAAAATTTAGTATATGATGTTTACCGTATGCCCGCAGGGACGTTGGTGTCAAGCGAGCAAACAGGATTAACTTTTACAGAAACAGTAACCGAACTGGGTACCTATTTATACAAAATAATTGCTAAGAATCACATTGGAACCGGCGGTTCCAGTAATACAAATGC
>JAITUN010000249.1 GCA_031286285.1 Bacteroidales bacterium
AGGGTGAGTGGCGCAGGCGTAGAGGTATAGAGTAGTGAGATTTGAGTAGTGAGTAGAGAGGGTAGTGGGGAGGGCAAAAGCCATAGCTACTATGGTATGGTTAATCTCACAAACATAACAAGTATTAACACCAAAATGATTGATAAAGCTATTGATGTAACCATCGGAATCGCCAAATACTTCTCCCCAAAGCAGTTTTATTTCGAGGATGTCAGAGGAGGTTGCTTTTCTATTTTGCATAATGCGTTTTTTTTAGCACATAGATGGCACAGATTACCATGATTTTCACAGATTTAGCCATCATTCATTTTCTCTTTCAATCTCAATTTCCGTAAAATTCTTCGGAATAGTGGCATTCACCTCAGGTACAGCATTAAAGGTTGCTCTTTTTACTTCTAATTGCAATGAGAATGTATCGTACTCACAATTTAATACTTTAAAAAAAGGGTATTCAAAAAAAAGTGAATCTGTTTGGTATGAAAGTTCTAATCCTTCAGGTAACATCGTTGGAGTTCCGATAAAAATATCTTGAATCATAGAGAAGTCTGTCTCAATATCAAGGATTTTTTCAAAAACTGAATAATCACCGTTGTAGTATTTTTTTTGTAGTTTGTTAATAAACAGAATATTATCAGGAGTTAGCAAGGCTCTTCCTGCTTCTAATCCAATAATATTCAGCTGGATGTACAAAAAACTATCGATTACGCTCACTACATTATATTGACAAACCTGAGATTGTTCATTAATGTTAAACATAACGGCTCCACGATAATGTACTGAATTATACGATACTACCGAATCTAAAGTAAGAGAAAACGTGGATGATATAAAAAAAGCAAAAAATAGACTGCAAAATATCTTTTTCCAAGATTTCATAGATGACATTTGAAACGAAACTTCAAGTTTTTGATGATACTAAAAAATAATTCTAAAATAATGTAAGGTTATCTGATTATAATGTTGCAAAAACTTTATACAGTAATCCATTAGGATTTCCTCTTAATGAGGGGTCTTTTCTTATTGCCTCTTCTTCTAAAGCCATTATTTTAAAATAACCGGAAACCATCTGTTGTGCTGAAGACGTTAATATACCCATAGCAGAAAAAACGGGTTCTCCTGTTAATTCACGATATTTTTCTAGAACATCATTCCATTTTGACCAAACATCCAATGTGTTAAATTGTTGTACTAAAACAGAAGAGACTAAAACCGAAAAAAATTCACTTTGTTGTGTTTTTTTAACATAATCTGTGATAGCGCTATTTTTTCCGTGTAAAATTGTATGAGGATTTGGAAAGTTAATATCTTTAGTCAACCAAAATTGGGTTATTTCATTACCACATTTTTCTGCAGCCCTGTTTAAATAATAAATTACAGAATCTATTAAATACTTATATTCATATTTTGTGAGTGTGTCTACAATATTTATATTGACAAACTCTTTCATTTGTTTAATATCAGAGGGGAGATCTATCCGATAGTTTTCAGAATCATAATAATAATATCCCAATTTGTTATAAACAGTATCCACAACACAAAGTGTATTTGTAGTTCTTATCGATGTACTGTCACAACATTGCCCAAGGGCATAGTTTATTTGATCATTTGTAAAAAGTTGTTCAACAAATTCTCCGGAGTTGTCCTTACAAGCTAAAAAAACAACAATTAAGGATAATAATAACAAATAAATACGTTTTTTCATAATGCAGAAAAATTAGTTTGCGAATTAACATGATTTTTTTGAAAAATACTATTTCTTGCCATTTTGTAGATGCAACAAGTTCTACCAATCTGCTACTCAACGAAATTGTAGAAAACAAGATGAGTAGCGGCAATAGGTTGCCGGATTTTTTCTGTGTTCACACAAATTTTCAAACTTCCGGCAAAGGGCAGGGCAGTAAGGTTTGGTTAAGCAATAAGGGGGAAAATATTTTAGCAAGTTTCTATTTTCAACCCACAATTTTACCTCAACAACAAATCTATTTCAATTATTTTTTTGCCTTAACAATTCGTAAAGTTTTATCGCAGTATATTGATAATGTAATGATAAATAAGCCTAATGATATTTATGTTCAGGGGAAAAAAATAGCTGGCATTTTGATAGAACATCGCATTCAAGGAGAGAAATTGAGATATTCTGTAGCCGGAGTAGGGATAAACATCAATCAAACGAAATTCGACAAGACGCTTCCCAATCCTACTTCGTTGAAAAAGATTACCGGAAAAGAGTTTTGCAGAGAAACTATTTTGGAAGAAATAGCGCATTTTGGCAAATATTATTACAATAAATTGCAAAATGGCGCATTTATGGAATTAGAAAAAGAATATGAGTCGTATGTTAGCATTACTAAAATTGAAGAGAAAAATAATTAAGGACTATTGTACTATAATTATTGGAACTTTTATAATGGCAGTTGGGATTGTTGTGTTTATCACTCCGTTAAAATTAGCGCCGGGAGGCGTTTATGGAGTAGCCATTATTTTTCACTATTTGTTCGGAACGCCTATCGGGTTGGTGGGTATTTGTTTGGATATACCACTATTGTTGTTGGGTGTCTGGGTGTTGGGTGCAAAGTTCGGCGCAAAAACCATAGTGGGAATCCTCTCATTAGCAAGTTTTATTTCACTCATCGAGTTTCTCTATGGTTATGCACCGCTCATATCGTTGCCCGAGAACCCTACCATTGCAGATCCTGCTGCAAACTTCATTATCTCACTTTTTGGAGGTGTTATTGTCGGGGTAGGATTAGGACTCGTTTTTAGAACCCGTGCTACTTCGGGAGGTACAGATATTATCGCCATGATTGCCGGGAAATTTTTAAAACATATCCCATTAGGAACAATCCTCATGTTCGTTGACTCTATCATTGTTTTATTGGCGCTGGTAGTTTTCGAAGACTGGACTATCCCGCTTTATTCATGGTTTGTGATTTATGTAACCGGTTTTACTATTGATAAAATGATTTCAGGCTTTGACAGAAGAAAAGCATTGTTTATTATTTCGGATTATCATGAACAAATTAAAAATGTGATTATTAATGAAATGGAACGCGGAGGCACTTTCTTCAAAGGAAAAGGAATGTACCAGGAATTAGATAAGAAAATCATTTTTACCACCATTACAAAAAAAGAACTGCCGGGGCTTTTATATCGTATTCATGAAATTGATGCAGATGCTTTTATTTCTATTTTGGATGCTACCGATGTGTTGGGAGAAGGATTTAATTCGCTAAGAGAAAAGGCATTGCACTAAAAAATGTCTTTTATTTGTCGTCTCGTTTTTTTTTTACTTTTGCACCCATAAATATTTATTCTTGTCTTATGCAAAAACTTTCTATTTTCTTAGTTTTTACGTTATTACAGATTAGCATCTTTGGGCAGTCTAACGAACATTATCTAAAAATTTATATTAATGATCGTGCTGAATTGGAAACTCTCACCCGAATGGTTTCTATTGATAATGTTATTGGTAATGAAGTTTTAGCGTATTCAAACGATTATCAACTTGAAAAACTGAGATATTCTCTATTCAAATTTGAAGAACTTGAACATCCTTCACTTTCGGCGAGCAGAGCAATTACTATGGCAACTACTGTGGCTGAAATGGCGAATTGGAACAGATATCCCACTTACAATGTTTACAATGAACTCATGCGCAAGTTTGTTACTGACTATCCGAATTTGTGCAAATTAGATACCGTGGGTACCAGTATTCAAGGACGTAATATGCTGGTTTTAAATGTTACAGCAGATATTAGCACTCAAAAACCAAAACCTGAAGTGCTTTTATCAAGTACTATGCATGGAGATGAAGTTACCGGATGGATTTTGTGTATGCGATTAGCCGATTATCTATTAACGAATTATGGTTCTGATACTAGAATTACTAATATGCTGGATTCTATTTCAATCTTTATTGCGCCAAACACAAATCCTGACGGAACTTACTATAATAACAATAATAATAATGTTTCAAATGCAAGAAGATCAAATGCTAATGGCTATGACTTGAACCGAAATTTCCCTGATCCTTGGGGAGGTCCTTTCCCGGGAGGGACAAGACAAAAAGAGACCACCATTATGATGAATTATGCCGATTCTCGCCATTTCATTCTAGGTATTAACTATCACGGCGGAGCGGAAGTTGCTAATTATCCGTGGGATGGTTTTACTTCATATCAAAAAAAACATCCTGATAATAATTGGTATTATCAGATTTCCCGTAAATATGCCGATTTGGTCCATTCTTTTGGACCTTCAAACTACTTCAAAGACTTAAACAACGGGGTAACCAATGGCGGTGATTGGTACTGCATTGATGGAGGAAGACAGGATTATATGAACTATTGGCAGAATTGCAGAGAGATCACCTTGGAAGTCTCTTCTACTAAAATGCCCCAATCGGAAAATTTGCCCAATTATTGGAATTGGAACAAAGAAGCGATGCTAAACTATATTGAAAATGTTAAATATGGCGTTCGAGGAATAGTTACGGATACTGACGGAGAACCTGTTGACGCTAATATCACAGTTACCGGACACGATGCTGACAACTCGGAAGTGGTAACCAATCCACAATTCGGAAATTACTACCGCATGATTGAACCCGGTACTTTCACTTTCATGTTCAAATCGTACGGCTATATCTCTCAAACTGTTACCGGTGTAGTTTCACAACTGTATCAAACTACTATATTGGACATTGTTATGCAAAAAGCCCAAACTTATTCCATTAGCGGTATTGTGGTTGATGCTTTCACCGGTATACCCTTAGATAATGTTTCCATTACAGTATCAGGAACTCCGATAACACCTGTAACTACTGATGAATCAGGCAATTTTACAATAAACGTACTAGAAGGTTCCTATAGGTTTGTTTTTACAAAAGATGATTACATCAGTAAAGAACAAATGATTGAAATTAACGAAAATACAGAATTACTTATCATTTCATTAGCCCCATTTGAGGGCTTTGACTTTGAGGATGGACAAATTCCACCCGGATTCACTTTCTCAGGAAATCTCCCATGGTTTGTTACCAATACACAAGCGTATCACGGAACATATTCCATGAGGTCGGGCGCTATTACACACAATCAAACATCCTCTATGACTTATAGTTTTACCGCTGAACATGCAGGAAAAGTGATCTTTTTTTCTAAAGTTTCCTCTGAAGCGAATTATGATAAATTGGGTTTTTATATTGATAACATCCTAAAAGAGAGTTGGAGTGGAGAGGTTGACTGGGCAGAACATGCCTATGATCTATCTGCAGGAGAGCATACATTACGATGGACTTACTCTAAAGATGTTTCAACGAGTTTGGGTTCAGACTGTGCGTGGGTGGATTATATTTCTGTGCCTGATAAAGTGCAAAATGGGGTTCTGTATATAATGACAGATAGTGTGAATGTAGTTACCGAAGATAAAACGGGTGAAACACAAATTACGATTTGGAATGTTGGGAATGCGCCTTTGAACTTTCATGCTTCTGTTGAAAATGCTGAAGATAATAGCTGGTTATCATTGTCGAATAGTTCAGGAACGATAGCTCCAAACCAAAGAACAGATATTATCCTTTCCTATAATTTAATAATGTTTGTTAAGGAGAATTTTAACACCCAAGTGCTTATTGAGGTGATGGACACTGTTTTCAGCATACCGGTATCGATTATTTATATAGGAGAAGAGGAGGAATACGGAATTCCTTACATAACACCGAAAAGTATTGATATAGAGACTGAAGAAACTCTTGGCGAGTTTGTTATTACTATGCAAAATATAGGAAATAAGGAATTTGACTATTTTATTAGCATTGAGCCGAAAGATAGCTGTGAATGGCTTTCATTATCAACTTATTCAGGTGTTTTAGATGCTGATAAAGAGGTAGAAATAACTCTTTCTTATGATTTTTCATTGTTTGAACACGGAACTTATCAAGCAACACTGAATATTGACGTTACCGATAGCATAATCACTATTCCTATTAATATCAAATATGTGTTGAGTATTAATTATTATGAGAAAAATAATTTTATACTATTTCCCAACCCTGCTACAAGGGAGATTCATATAACTATTCCTAATTATTCAAGAATTGCACATATAGAAGTGTTTACGTTTGCAGGGCAGAAAATACACACCGGCGGTATTTTAGATAAAAACAGTACATATAATATTTCAGATATTGGAATAATGAGTGCCGGTGTTTATTTTATCAAAATTCAGACCAACCGTTTTATTGAAACTGTAAAATTAATTGTGAAATAGAGGTCTTAAAAAGTTTCATAAATTTTTTCATGTACCAACAAACGAATTTTACTTTTTGAAAGCAGATTAGGTTCAGCATTGGGAAACACTCGATTGGATAAAAAGATATAGATTAGATTTTCTTTGGGGTCGCACCAAAATGCTGTTCCTGTAAATCCTTGATGCCCAAATGTTTTAGTGCTTGCACGGGCGGGTAAAATATCGGATGATTTATCAGCGCTTGGAGTGTCAAATCCTAATGCACGGCGCTTTGAATTGTTGCAAGAATAAGAAGAAGTGAAAAGTTGTACAGTTTTTTCACTAAGAAAACGCTTCCCGTTGTAAACTCCTTCGTTCATCAACATTTCTAAAATAACGGCCAAATCGTGTGCAGTGGAAAATAATCCTGCATTTCCAGCAAACCCTCCAAACAGAGCTGCAGTTTGGTCGTGAACATAGCCTTTCACAATCTGCTTTCTGAACAGTGTATCTTTTTCAGTTGGGGCAATCTTTTCAATACCAACACCTTTGAGAATTGGATTAAAATAAGTATTGCTTAAACCCAAAGGCTCATAAAATTCTGAATACACATAATCTTCACAAGATTTTTGAGTAATAGTTTCCACCATCTCTTTTAGAAATAAAAATCCTAAATCACTGTACAAATATTTTTTGGGTTTTAAATTGCTTTCACTCACTATTTTTCTAATCGTATCTATATAGGTATGATTTAAAAACAGTTTATGGGCTACAGGAATACTATAAGTTTCTGTTTTAATATCATTAAAATAGATATAGCGCATTGAGTCTGACAATAATTCTTTATAAAAAGGAATGAAAGCCTGTAACCCTGAAGTATGCGTAAGCAGCTCTTCAATACGCAAACTGCTTTTATTGCTACCAACCAACCATTGTAAATATTTTCCAATTGTGTCTTTTAAGAATAATTTTCCATCATCATACAATTTCATTACAGCTAAAGTTGTAGCAAGTGGTTTTGTAATAGATGCTACATCATATAAGGTTTGAGAAGTTACAGGAGCCTCATCAGTATAATCTGTTGTTCCGTAACTTTTCACATATAGAGGTTCTCCATTTTTAGATACCCAAACCTGACATCCAGGAAACACTTTCTCTTTTATTCCTTTTTCAATAATAAAATTAATCTCTTGACTTTTTTTTTCGGACATTCTATAGTTGGCATCAAAAGTCCTATTTTCGGTGTTCGTTTGTGCTTGATAATTCAACACTGAAACAGGCAATAAGCCTTCAAAAGGGAGTTCTCCAAATATGGCTTGTATTGTAGCGCGAGTACTGTTTTCTGTTCGTTGATAACCTACTATAACAGCATCAAATCTACTTAATGAATTAAATTGAGCTAGTGCGTATGGATTTCCAAACAATGACAAAATCAACGTTTTAGATTTTCCCAATTCGTTAAGAAAAGCAACAGATTCTTTTGTAATGCCGTAGTTTTTAGAAGGTGTTTGATTTGTACTGAGGTAGATCACAATAATTTCTTCATATAAAGAAAATTTAGTCAAGATAGTTGGAATCTCATTTGTACGAATATTTTTATCAATGCTGATAAATGGCAAATGATATTCTTCACATATTTTTTTTGAAAATTTTTCGGTTTCAGTATCCCCAATAAACAGAATACATTTTTTCTCTTTGCTTTTCAAAGGAAGGAGATTACGATCATTTTTTACTAAAGTTAATGATTTAGTTTCAATTTCATTAATTAAATTTGTAACTGTTTTGTCATTTAATTTTTCAATAATATGATTTGGATTTAGAGGTTGGAAAGAGCAAATATTCCATTTTTCTTTTAGAAGTAATAGTTTTAAGCATTTTTCATCAATACTTTTTTCTGAAATTTCTCCGTCTTCAACCGCTTTTTTAATTAAAGGAATAATAATATTCAATTCATTAGGAAGGAGTAGGGCATCAATACCGGCTTGCAGGCATTTAATTTCGGCGTCAGCTCCATTTGGGTATGTTTTTCGTAAACCTTCCATTTCCATCCCGTCAGTGATAATTATTCCACTAAAGCCCATCTCATTTCGGAGTAAATCGGTAACAATTTTATATGAAGTTGTGGCTATTGAGCCGGGCTCATTATCTAAAGCGGGAATATTTAGATGTGAAGTCATAATCATTTCACACCCATTTTCAATCATTTTAATAAAAGGGTATAGTTCTGTATTCCAAAGTTGTTCTTTAGTTTTTTTGATAATTGGCAAACTGTAATGCGAATCTGTTTCGGTGTCGCCGTGACCCGGAAAATGTTTGGCGCATGCAATTACTCCATGTGTTTGCATACCGTTCATATACTGTAGCGCTTTTTTTACAACTAATTCGCGATTTTCTCCAAACGAGCGACTATTAATAACAGGGTTTTTTGCATTATTATTCACATCGACGCAAGGTGCAAAGTTGAGGTTAATTCCCAAGAGTTTGCACTGATTAGCTACTTCAGTTCCAAATTTATATATCAGTTCATCATTATCAGCAGACAACGCTCCTAAAGTCATTTGCTTTGGGAAAACAGGAGTGCTGTCCAAGCGCATTGCAACGCCCCACTCTGCGTCCATAGAAACTAATAAAGGAATTTTACTTACTGCTTGAATTTTGTTTGTAATATTTATTTCACGAATAGGTCCGCCCTGAAAAAAGCAGACCCCACCGGGCTGATACTTTTCAATTTCTTTAATTTTTTGCGCATTATATTGCGCATCTTTATTGGAATGAATGCGAATAAAGATGATTTGTGCAATCTTTTCCTCTAAAGTCATTTTTTTAATTTGTTGCTCTGCCCAATTTGAATCTTTTTTAATATCAGAGTTTTGACATTCAACTTTTATCGTAAATGAAAATAAAAAAATATTGGCAAACAATAAAAAATGCAATTTTGAGGATAGGGAATAGCTTCTCATACTTTTTAAGAATTATTGCAACAAAAATAGATAAATTTAGAGAGATAATATAAAAATTATATTTTTGCAAAAAATTCTTTTATAGAAATATCAATTTATTTATTCACTTAAAATCAAACATTATGAAAAAAAAGAATTGCATTTATGTAATGTGTTTAGCTTTGTTTGCACTTGTTTTCTTTGGATGCAAAAAAGTTGAACAAACAGAACTCAATATTGGAGATAGCCAATATTCAGCGATTATTCAAGGAACCTTATTTTACCCTGCTGGAGTAACACTTTCAGATGATGGTGGCAAGCCCATAACAGGAAAAGTGGTTTTTATTGACGTTCCTTATTATTATTATTCAGAAGGAACTCCGGGTGTAAAACGTTTTCAGACAATTACTGACAATCAGGGAAAATTTTCTATAAAGATTCCTGCTACTATTGAACATGTAACCGGAACATTAAGTGTAGAAGCTTTCCAAGGGAAACATTTTATTTTTGAACAATTTGTAAAAGAAGGCGAGGTTCTTGTTCCGAAGTTTGTAGAAAAAGATGTAATTTATAAAATTGGCGATATTCCGGTTACTATTTCAGCATCAGGTATTATAAACAAAAATTTGACTTTAGCCTATGACTTGATAGGATATGAACCTGAATTTAAATTTACTGCAAATTTTAGATTCAATGTAGAGCAGATTTATTATCCCGCCCCAACGGGTCCTCCTTATGTGTATTCTAGTGATGAATGGATCCCACAAAAAGGTAAAGACGCTATTATTAAAGTAAGCAGAAATTACAAAGACTATTATTATATTGGAAAATCGAATAATTATGGTTTAGTTTCCGTGGACATCCCGATAATTGATATTGCAGAACAGATACATATTAGTGTTAGTTCAAACCCATATAGAGGAAATCAGACACTATATGAAATCTCTAATGATCAGCAATCTTATTCATCAGTAAATATCAATGGATTATTTTCAACACCGGGTATTGACGATTGGTATTATTTGAAAGCATTACAACCAACTTCTGCTGAATCTAAAATACAATTTTTCTTTACACCGGATCAAAAATAAATGTTTAACCAATTTAATATTCTGAATTATGAAAAAAATATTATTCATGTTGATTGGTTTGTTATTTTTAGGATTTTCTAGTATTGCTCAAGAAAACACAGACTCTCAAACCAATTCTCAAGACAATTCTACGTCTAAAACCTGTTGTAAAAAAGAGAAAAAAGATAAGCAATTATTACCTATGCAAGGCGATTGGGCGGTAGGGGTAGATATGCTCCCTCTTTTAAGAACTTTAGGCACAGTTTTTTGGGGCGAAAAAAACCCAATGGGTTTTCAGGGCACTCCTTATTTTAAAGGTCCAATGTATCCCAATGTATCTATTATGGCAAAATATATGGTAACGAATAATTGTGCTATTAGAGCTAACCTGGGCGTTACTATTTTATCCACAACAGTTGGAGATAAAATTCGTGATGATGAAGCTTTTTTTATTGATAATGCTACAGCTGCTACAGTTACCGATTTTATTAAAAGTGATGCATACGGACTGAGTATTGCAATTGGCGCTGAATATCGACTGGGCAATAAAAGGGTAGTAGGCGTTTTTGGTGGAGACCTGTTGATTGGATACTACACAGGTTCTATCAAAAATTGTTATGGAAATAAAATGACTGAATTCAACCAACAACCTACTACAAATCAGGAGTATTTTTCTTCTCCAACTAGTTATTATACAAGAGCTTTATTTCAAAAAAATAATGGCGCTATTTCTGCTGGAGCTCAAGTAACAGCAGGTGTGGAAATATTTGTTGCTCCTAAAATTGCTTTGGGTGGACAAGTAAATCTTTCTTACGTATTTACATATAATAACCAAACTTATAGAAACGCTGAAGGATTTAATCAATTATACGGAAAAGTTGAAAAAAGAACTGATATTCAAACACCGGCAGGCTGGTCTCATAAATTTGATACTAATAATTTAGGAGGCTCTTTGTATATGATATTCTATTTTTAAAAGCTTTTCTTTTGTAAAAAAAACCTGCTTACTTGTAAGCAGGTTTTTTTAATTAGATTTTTTTTTGATATTTTGTAAAAAAAACTTGTATTATTTCTCATAATGAAAAATAAAACCTCTTTCAGCATCTTTGTCATAGGTGCATTGTTTTTCGTGTTCGGATTTGTTACCTGGCTAAACAGTGTACTAATACCCTTTCTAAAGACTGCCTGCGAACTTTCAGATGCAAAAGCCTCATTAGTGCCTTTCGCTTTCTATATCTCCTATTTTGTGATGGCTATTCCCTCATCTTCCATTTTAAAAAAAACCGGATTTGCTAATGGGATGGCATTAGGATTAATTATTATGGCAATCGGCTCTTTAGTGTTCGTTCTTGCAGCGGTAGAACGTAATTACTTGCTATTTCTAATTGGATTGTTTACTCAAGGAACAGGCTTAGCGTTATTACAAACAGCTACAAACCCATATGTTACAATCATCGGCCCAATTGAGTCTGCGGCACAAAGAATGAGTATTATGGGGATTTGCAACAAAATAGCCGGTATGATTGGCATTTTGATTCTTGCACATGTGTTATTTTCAAGTACAAATAGTTTAGTAGAAAGTTTAGATACAATTACTAATATAACTTTACGCGAAGAAGTGTTTAAAAAACTCTTTAACAGCGTGGTTTTTCCATATTTAGTGATGACAATTGTCTTAGTAGGATTAGTGTTGTTTATTAAATTGGCAAAACTTCCAGAAATTTCTGAAGAGGAACAAGAAGAAGAGATGAGAACAAAAAACTCCATTTTTGCATATCCCTATTTGTGGTTCGGAATTGCAGCAATTTTCTTCTATGTGGGCGTTGAAGTGTTAGCCATTGATTACTTGATAGTATACGCCAAAAAACTACAAATTCCAACTGAGATTTCAAAATATTATCCGGTTGCAGCTTTATCTGCTTTAGTAGTTGGATATTTAGTGGGAATTGTTTTGGTTCCAAAATTTATATCACAACGTATTTCGCTTATTATCAATGCTTTATTAGGAATTTCCCTGCTCTTTGTTGCACTATATACTACCGGAAAAATTTCTGTTTATGCAATTATCGCTTTAAGTTTTACTCATGCAATAATGTGGCCTGCTATTTGGCCCCTTTCAATACATAACCTAGGAAGACACACAAAATTGGCATCCGCATTTTTAATTATGGGGATTGCGGGTGGAGCATTTCTACCTTTGATTTATGGAATTTTATCAGATAAATTTAACGCCCAATGGGCATATTGCGTGATGCTGCCCGGATATATTTACTTAGTACTGTTCGCTACTTTTTTATGTAAAATAAAAAAATGGTAGAACATTTTATAAAATCGTGTACATTTGCCACCCGAAAAATAATTACAAAATGTTCAAAAAAATAATACTCTTACTATTAATTTGCTGTATTGCAATTACAGGATTCGCACAAAAAAATAAAAGAAAATCAAACTCTACATATCTTGAAGAAATATATTTTAAAATATATGTAAATGAAAAAGAAACACCCGATGAAAGATACTGTCCAAAAGATTCAATCCTTTTTACTTTTTCGAAAGAAGATCCCTCTATTACAGAATTTTCCTTTTATTGGAATGACAGTTATAATAGAATTGATACTATTGCAGATTATATTAAGCTTGCATTTCCAATTACTGCAACTTATCCCAACGTTAGCAGATACGAAGTCTATTTCTTTTATGAATTTGAAAAAGATTCTATTATTAAAGGTGTCTTAATTGACACTATTTATGTTGATTATATTAGAACAGAACTGGACACTTCAGTTTGTCAAGGAAGAGATATTACTGTTCCTACCGCCTTCGGGGATACTACTTTTTATAAGATTCAAAGTGACCAGTTTTCTAAATGGGATACATTACAGTCTGCTTCAGGATGTGACAGTTTGGTAAGATGGAATATCAGAATGGAGCCTTACATTACTGAAGAATTTTCTATTAGCTCATGCGATTCTGTAATTTGGGAACATTTTGTGGTTAAAAGACCTCTTAATTATGACGACGACTATACAGAAACCGTAGATAGTGTTTTTTTAGCCAAAAATCCGGAAAGTAGTTGCGACACCTTGAAAAGCCTTACAATAACTATTATTGATGAACATAAGTTGACTGTTAATTTTGATCAAAAGGCATTTTGTGCAGGCGACGATATGGAGGGCGCCATTGAATTAGAAACAAATTTTACTGCCTTTGATTGGTTATACAAGGATACTGATTCAACTTTCACTGAATATGTTACAAGAATTGAGATTGAAGACCCAGGAGTATATAGGGTAATTGCATATATGGATACCAGTTTGTACGATACTTTAAAAAATTTACAAATTGTGAACTGCTTCTATAAAGACTCACTATTAGTTGAAGATTGTCCGGTAGAAATTCCCAATATTATTACACCGAACGGAGATGGAATAAATGACATTTTGGGTATCAAAAAACTAAATCCTGTGAGAAAAAATGAACTTACTATACATGACAGATGGGGCAAGAATGTGTTTCAAAAGAAGAATTATAAATGTATCTATAAAAAACAAGAGTATCTAAATACTGACGGCGCTTTTGATGGAAAATCTCAAGGCGGACAAGAACTTCCTGATGGAACTTACTACTATGCTTTTAAATACGAATCGATTCCAAAAGGAAAAACATACACAGGGACAATCGTTATATTAAGAGGTAAATAATTTTACTGAACAAGTGAACAACTAATAAACTCCTTAATCTTTCTCCTGCACTAAGTGTTCCCATCTGTAATATGCTGTTCGGCTGATGTTGAAGAAGATATTGAAGAATACTCGCGCCCAGTACGATTTTACACTAAATCCGCCGGGCGATTCCGTAAACTTTTCACAAAGCACCAATTCTTTAGTTTCGCATTTAAAGGCAACTACCCAAACGGAACCTTTTTTTATGGTGTTGTCAAACGATTCAACCATAAAAAACAGAGCAAATTTTGAGATATTCGGAATCGTCTCTTGACGAATGTAATTGGCAATAATATTCGTACTTAACAGATTTTCCATTCTTATCACATCTCTAATGGGCAGATTCCCTTTATGAAGCTTGTTTTGTTTTTTTACTATCGATAAATCAAAATGAACTACAGGTTTTCTAAAAGCCACGCGAATGTCATATTTCTTTTGGTCGGAAATAATCAAAGCATTCCATTCACTAAAATAGAGTTGTAAGATATCGTTTGGAATGTCAAAACCTTTTTTAGTGAATGTAGCTTTAGAGAAATCGATTCCCAACCAGGAAACCTCTCTTTCTTTTAGAAAATCTAAGAAAAGTTCTTTATTTAAATACACTTTTGTAAAGCTTGTTCTAAATCTGCAATAATATCGTTCACATCTTCAATTCCTACTGCAAAACGCACTAATCCGTCTGTAATTCCTCCTGCTAACCGTGATTCTTTATTCATCTTAGAGTGTGTCATTGAGGCGGGGTGTGAGATCAATGATTCTACACCGCCTAAAGAAACGGCTAATAATATTAGATTAATACTATTCATAAGCTTTTCTCCTGCTTTGTAGCCTCCTTTTAACTCAAAACTGATTAGAGATCCGGGACCTTTCATTTGCTTTTTCCCAGTTAAATATTGAGGATGAGATGGTAAGCCAGGATAGCTTACTGATGCAATAGCAGGATGGTTTTCCAACCATTCTGCTATAATTTGAGCATTTTCCTGTTGTCTTTTTACGCGTAAAGTCAAGGTTTTTACTCCACGAATTACCATGTAGGCTTGCGTAGGATCCATACAACACCCCATATTTATCATCGTTGAACGGATAATTTTATCTAATTCTTCTGTTTTCGACATAATGGATCCCGCAACAATGTCAGCATGTCCATTAATGAATTTAGTCATTGAATGAACAACTACATCAGCGCCTAAATCTAAAGGACGTTGCAATATAGGAGTGCAAAAAGTATTGTCTACAACTACTAAAATATTGTGTTGGTGCGCTATTTCAGCTGCTAACTTTAGATCAGTAATGGCAATTGTGGGGTTGGTTGGAGTTTCAATATAAAGCATTTTTGTGTTCGTACGAATCGCTTTTTTAATGTTTCCCAAATTGGAAGTATCAATGTAGCTATATTCTATTCCAAACCGAGACCAATACTTTTCTATAACCACGCGGGAAGGACCATAAACAGCGTCTGTAGAAACTATGTGATCTCCTGCACTCAAAAACGACATATACACTGTATTCACCGCTGCCATTCCGCTGGATGTTACAACGCATTTTGCTGCATTTTCCAAATGGGCTAACGTTTTTTCCAATGCATTGATAGTAGGGTTTCCTATTCGGGTATAAATAAATCCAAGCTCTTCACCTGCAAAGCAGGCAGCACCGTGGGCTGCACTTCTAAATCTATAGGTACTTGCCTGATAAATAGGCGTTACTGCTGCACCAAAAGGCTCATCAATATCTGAGCCATGAATCAAAATAGTATCTAAATGCAAATCTTCTTTCATTTTTTAATATTTAATTTTGAATTTATTAATCATTTTCTCTAACGTATATTTATATAATTTCTCAGTTCATCTTTTGAAGTAGAATATGAAAAGACTTCATTTACCTGAAAATAATTATTTCTGTCAAAACAATTACTATAGGCAAATTTGGCAAATTCTAATTTTGAATTTTCAAAAGAAAAGAGCTTACAAATCTGAATTATTTGCAAAACACAAAGAATATTAGTTGATGATATTTGTTTGGCAATTTCCATCTTTGAGTTTTCAAAAGATTCTTTTTGAAGGATAGAAAGAGCTCTACTAAAATCGTTTTGGGACATACATCCAGCTCCCATGCCTGCACCATAACCGGAACCATAATTATAATCGGACTGATTACTATGTCCCGAAGGATTGCCATAGCTTGAAGAATTTGTATACCCATGATTTCCATACACTTGCGAATTGTTTTGATCTCTTTTATAAGCATTCCCTTTATGTTGATTGCCTTGACCATAGCTTGTGTTAGGATTAAAACCAGGAAAAAGGTATTGATTATAGCCACTAAAACAAGAATAATCAGGGACAATAATACTTTGAATAAAAAAAGGATTAACTGCAGATTGAGTCTTTTCAAATTTGAAATTATTGCTTCTATCCTTGCTTACCACATAATTATTTCCGTTTGGTATGTTAGAAATCATTACGGTTTGTCCTACACAATTATTGAAAGGATTGTCTAATTCAACACGAACCTTATAATAAATGTATTGCAAACCTTGGATTTTAATAATATTGGTGGAGAATTCATTTTGTAAGACATCATCAATAAACAGCCAAAATTTTTGGTTGGAATTTGAGCTTACTGTGATACTGCCATATTGGGCAAAACTCGTTAAGCAAATAATGCTCAGAAATAAAAATAAAAATAATTTTTTCATATAAAAAAGGCTTTACTGTATTGACACAAAAGATGTTATAAGATTGTTTAAGGATATAATAATGGTTCGCAAATATATAATTTATTTGATAATATACTTTTCAGTAATAACTTACTTTCTTCAATTCCTTTCTGTGTCTACTAAGAACCCCTGAGAAAAATCATTAAAACTCCTGCTTTGTAAACATAATACCATTTTTCCCGCAGGGAAATCATTTTATTAACCGTAGATTTCAATCTACGGTGATGAGATGACTCAAGACACAGATACTAAGCCCCGCACGGGGCGATACTTATGCAGGAAGATAGTGTCGTCCCTGCGGGACTTAATTGTGGAGTGGATTCTTCCTGTCCGTAGGTTAAAACCTACGGTTAATAAAATATCGCCTCTGCGAGGCTATCATCTTGACAGGCTGATAATTTTAAATTTTAATGATTTTGCCCTGACTAAGAACCCCTGAGAAAAACAATTGAGTGAGGAGAAATTTCACATAAAAAGTGTCCTTTTTTCAAGATAAAAAAATAATTATTAATAAATGTAGTTTATAAGAAATTAACAATAACAAATAACAAGATATGGCGTCATTTGAAACAGATAGAATTACACTCGAAGGAGTTACATTCGATGATTTATTATTAATACCGGCATATTCAGAAATCTTGCCTAAAGAAGTGAATTTGTCTACTCACTTTTCAAGAAATATTATTTTGAATGTGCCTTTTATTTCAGCAGCTATGGATACTGTAACTGAAGCTAAGATGGCAATATCTATAGCTCGGGAAGGAGGTATGGGAGTAATTCATAAGAATATGTCAATTGAAGAGCAAGCGAAACAGGTAAAATCCGTAAAAAGAGCAGAAAACGGAATGATTACTGCCCCTATTACAACTCTGCCTGACAAAACAGTGGGTGATGTATTGAGTTTGATGGCGGAATATAAAATTGGAGGAATTCCAGTTGTTGACAAAAACCAAAAATTAGTTGGAATTGTTACTAATCGCGACCTCCGCTTTGAAAAAGATTTCAACAAACCTATTGAGTTTGTAATGACAAAGGAAAAGTTAATTGTTACGAAGAACGATATCAATTTAGAGCAAGCAAGCGACATTTTACAACAGCACAAAATTGAAAAGTTGCCGGTAGTAGATAATGATGGTAAGTTGCTGGGGCTAATTACGTATAAAGATATTACAAAAGCTAAAGACAAACCCTTTGCCTGCAAGGATATCCAGGGCCGTTTGCGAGTGGCTGCCGGTGTAGGCATTGCCCAAGATACGGAACAAAGGATTGAAGCCTTAGTGGATGCAAATGTGGATGCTATTGTTTTAGATTCTGCGCACGGACACTCAAAAAGTGTTATTGATACACTCAAAAATATTAAGTTAAAATATACTGATTTAGATGTTGTCGTTGGAAATATTGCTACGGCTGAGGCAGCTAAAGAGTTGGTGAAAGCTGGAGCAGATGCAATAAAAGTAGGAATTGGACCAGGGAGTATCTGTACTACAAGAATAGTTGCAGGTGTGGGAGTTCCGCAACTTAGCGCTATTTACGAGGTTTATAGAGCTATTAAAAATTTTGGAGTACCTATTATTGCTGATGGCGGAATAAGGTATTCAGGAGATATTGTAAAAGCGTTGGCAGCTGGAGCCGATTCGGTTATGTTGGGAAGTCTGCTAGCCGGAGTTGAAGAATCCCCCGGAGAAACAATCCTCTTTAATGGACGTAAGTTTAAAAGCTACAGAGGAATGGGATCTTTGGAGGCAATGCAAAAAGGTTCGAAAGACAGATATATGCAAAGTGATGTGGAAGATGTGAAAAAATTAGTACCCGAAGGAATCTCAGGCAGAGTACCTTACAAAGGAGACCTTTACGAAGTAATTTACCAAATGGCTGGAGGATTGAGAGCAGGAATGGGATATTGCGGAACAAAACATATTTCAGAGTTACACCAGGCAAAATTCTGTAGAATTACTAACGCCGGAGTTACGGAAAGTCATCCTCACGACATTACAATAACAAGCGAAGCTCCAAATTATTCAAAAGGAGTGTAATGATAAGATATTGAACGATTGTTTGATCGTATTTATTTGTGTTTTGTTTTTTCTTTTAATTTGAAAAAACTTTCTTTCCAAATAAAATACTATTTTCGTGCCACTGAAATTTTACCCCGATTATTCATATAAATCATTCTTAAATTATAAACATTAAATATTGAAACTATGGCATTTAAAGGAACTTTAGTAATTGACACAGAACATTGCAAAGGGTGCGGCGTTTGTATCCAAGGCTGCCCAAACGATTGTATTGCATTGGCGAAAAATGTGAACAAAAAAGGATACAATTATTTAGAATTAATTAATGAAGAGGCTTGCATCGGTTGCGCAAATTGCGCAGTAGTTTGCCCGGACGGTATCATTGAAGTCTATCGAGCAAAAGTTTAATATTATGAATTTATTATTCAAAAATCAAAAATCAAAACGGTTCTTCTTATGGGTGGTAGTTTTGGTTTTTGCTGTTTCTAATGCGAGCGCCGCCTATCTGAAAGATATCCCCTATTCGGTAGTGCAACCCAATGGAGACACCTTACATTGCTTCGTCTCCGGTGATGAGTTCTTTAATTATCTTCACGACAAAGAGGGGTTCACTATCATTAAAAATAGCGATGGATATTACACCTATGCAATCTATGACGGAGACAATATCGTGCCTTCACAGTTTGTCGCCGGAACGGTAAATCCTTTGGATGTTGGGCTGCAACCCAATGTAACTATCTCAAATGAAGAGTATCAGGCGCGAAGAGCGGCCTGGTTTAATTTTGAAGATATTCCGAGATTAAGAACACCCGGAAGAAATCATGGCACACTCAACAACTTGGTTGTCTTTATTAGATTTGCTGATGAAGAGAATATTACAACCCCTTTTTCTAACATTGAAAATATGTTTAATAACCAAACTTCGGGTTACAACTCAATGATTAACTATTTTCAAACAACTTCGTATGGGCATCTGAATATTCCATCGACTTTTTTTCCCGTGCCGGACGGAAATCTAATATTATCCTATCAAGACGATAACCCGAGAAGCTATTTTCAACCCTATTCCGAAGATAATCCCGATGGCTATCAAGGGGGAAATAATGGTTGGGAACGTACCCAACGCGAGCATAAGTTGTTGCGAAAAGCGATTGAATTTATTGCCGATATGGTTCCTGCGGATTTAGATCTCGATTATAACAATGATGGCTATGTGGACAATGTTTGCTTTATCGTAAAAGGAAATAATGATGCTTGGGCAACCTTGCTTTGGCCCCACCGATGGGCTTTATACAACGAATATGCAACTATTCACGGTAAGCGCGTTTGGGATTATAATTTTCAATTGGAAGGAGGCTATTTTAATACTGCCGTCTTATGCCACGAAATGCAACACACCTTAGGCTTTCCCGATTTGTATCATTATGCTAACGGAGGACCAACTCCTGTGGGAAATTGGGATATTATGGAATCGAACCCAAACCCGCCCCAACAATCAGGAGGATATATGAAATGGAAATATGGAAATTGGCTGTTTGAACCCACTGAAATTGAAGAAGGTATTTATACACTTAACTCTATCGGAAGCGGTTTAGGACTTGTGAGCTATAAGATCCCTACTTCAGACCCCCAACAGTTTTTTGTGTTAGAATACAGAAATTCTAACGATAATTTTGAGAATTTCAACTATGGAAACGTTGCCGGTATGCTGATTTATAGAATTAATACAAATTTTGGCGGCAATGCCGATTATAACCCTAATGATGAGGTTTTTGATGAAGTCTATATTTTTAGACCCGATGGCAATTCGCCTACCCAAAATGGGGAAATTAGTATAGCCCACTTTGGACCGGACGAAAGAACAACTTTTGATGAAAATTCGAATCCTAAACCATTCTTTACAGATGGCGCTTTTATTTCCGATTTGGCAATAACAGAAATTACAGTTACCGGAAAGAAACTCTCTTTTATTTACAACGGCGGTACAACTCAATATGTATCAGTGGTTTTTCATCCGAATGGTGGGAATGGATTAATGACGCCTCAATTGTTTGCCTCTGATGTGGAACAAAATTTAAAAGCAAACAGTTTTACTCTTGAAGGATATGTTTTCGACGGGTGGGCGCTCACTCCCGACGGCGAAGTTGTTTATGAAGATAATCAACCTGTTGAAATAAACGATGATATTGCTCTTTATGCTGTATGGAGTCTTGAACCGCCTCAGCCTGTTTATTATACCATCACGGCAGCAGTACGGCAACCGGTTAAAAATTGGCCGTTATCAATTGAGCCGGAAGGTGAAATATTGGTTTTGGAACACACTATCCAAACTTTTGTTATCCAAGCAGGCAATTATCCTTATGCTCCTCTAATTGAAGCCATTGAAGTGGATGGAATTATCTATTATCCACAAAATGATGAAGAATATTACAGAATGGAATATACTTTTGAAGATGTAACAGAAAATCATTACATTATCGCTATTTCTGACGCAAGCGGCGGGATCAATGATAATTCAAAAACATGCTGTTTATTCTCTATTCAACCTAATCCGGCAACCCAATATGTGGAAATAATATTACCTGTTTCAGAAGTAACGGCTAAAGGCGTAACCGCTCAAATTTATGATGTTCAGGGATTGCTTTTGAAAACCATAATGCTTTATGAAGAAAAAACGCAAATTGATATTTCAAATCTGGTAAAGGGTTTTTATATTGTTAAAATTGGAAAAGAAGCGAAAAAATTGGTTGTGAGATAGAATTTCTATGAATGATAAAAATTAAATATGTTGTATTATAATGTTTAACAAAACTATTTTCATGAAAAACAATATCTTTATTTTCTTTATTATTAACTTGTTACTTTTTTCGTTTTATACTGCAAAAAGTCAAAAAGACACTATTATCAATGTAATAAACAATAACAATTCATTTTTTGTTCATATTAATCTTCTCAACATGCAAGGCGTGCTTATGAAGAACTATTTAGAGTTACCGCAACAGGAACCAGGAATCTATTACTGCAACTTCTCTCTATCAAATTTACCCTCAGGATTATATATGTTGGTTTTTAAAAATGCTTCTAAAACAGTTTCAAGTAAAATTATTAAACATTAAAAAATCATGAAAAAAATATTTTTTGTTTGTATTATAATGTGTACTAGTTTTTCTTATGCACAAGAGACAGGAAAATTTAGAGGAGGGTTAGATGCAGGGTGGCTTCATCTTATTGAGGGCGAGGGCGGTATTTTAGGAGCAATAGAATTTAAATATAATCTGTTCAAAAATATGAATATTGGGCTCAAAACAGAAGCTATAGGATTTAAAGTTCATAAAAGTCATGATGAGCTATTAATGTTTTTTTCTGCTACATATGACTATTATCTTCACTATACCAACACAATTTTTTCACCATTTATAGGTGCAGGATTAGGATATTATTTTAGTAAGTCAGTCGATCAGTCTGATCAGTCTAGCTATCCACAAGACAGAATCTTACATCATAATAATCCCATGTGTTTTTTTCGTTGTGGATTAGAGATTAGTAAATTTCGTTTTTCATTAGATTATAACATTATAAGAAAATCAAAAAAATTTAAAGACAATCGCTATTGCGATTATTTTTCTTTAGCAATTGGATTTTATATAGGTGGTGGTAAGTGGAAAAAGAAATTGGAGTAAATATTAATTTTATGATTTAGAGAGGAGATTTGCAAAGTGATTAAATATATATCCTAATTAACTAAAATATAATTATTAAACATTAAATAATCATGAAAAAAATAAGTACCATTACGATTATTTTGTTGTCAATATTTTGTATTGGTTGTAAAAAAATACATTGTCCTGCATTTCCTGCTGATTTAAACTATTTTCCTTATTCAAAAGGTCAAGAATTAAAGTTTATCAATTCACATAACTCTGTTAGCAATTTTGTTATTTCTAACAGAGAGAACTCTAAAGCTTATTCTCTTGAGTGGAATTGTAAGTGTGTTTGTGAAGCAAGCTCTGGATTTAATACAAATCAAACTCAGGATTCATTAACATTATCTTGTAATTTATATTTCGGTGGAGGTAGATATGATGCTACTACCTATTCTATTTTTCTAACTTGTAATTTTCAATACAGTTTTCATTTTAGTGATGAATTATCAAAGAGAGTATTATTGGAACAGGAAACACCATATAATGAATTATCCAAACATTTAAGCGATACCATCTCTATTGAAAATGAAGATAATAAAATTGTCAATAAAGTTGTTATAGTAAAGGGCAAGGGGTTGGTTTCTTACACCACAGCAGATGGGGAGGAGTGGAAATTGGTAAAATAATCAGTAGTATCAAAAATAAAATCAAATCAATAACTTAACTAAAACAAATTTATGAAAGAATTAAGATTAATGAAAGGAAACGAAGCGATTGCCGAGGGGGCAATTCGCTGTGGCTGCGACGGCTACTTCGGCTATCCCATTACGCCACAATCTGAAATTTTGGAACATCTTATGGCGGAAAAGCCATACGAAAAAACCGGTATGGTAGTGCTGCAAGCCGAAAGCGAAGTTGCCTCCATAAATATGGTGTATGGTGGCGCTGCCGTGGGCAAAAAAGTGATGACTACCTCCTCAAGTCCGGGCGTGAGCCTGATGCAGGAAGGATTGTCCTACATTGCCGGCGCCGAACTGCCCGCATTGGTAGTGAACGTAGTGCGCGGTGGTCCCGGACTGGGAACCATACAGCCCTCCCAAGCCGACTACTTCCAATCGGTAAAAGGCGGTGGACACGGCGACTATCGCCTCATCACCTTAGCTCCCGCATCAGTACAAGAGATGTACGACTTTGTGGAACTCTCTTTCAACTTGGCATTCAAGTACAGAAACCCGGTAATGATCCTCTCCGACGGAATCATTGGGCAAGTGATGGAAAAGGTGGAAGTGAGTGAATACAAGCCCCGCTGGACAGACGAGTATATTGCTAAAACCTACCCGTGGGCTGCCACCGGAAAACCGAAATTCCGCGGACACAACATCATCACTTCCTTGCAATTGGAATCTGCCAAACAAGAAAAGGTGAATCTAAAATTGCAAGCCAAATACAAAGAATGTGAAGCCAACGAAGTACGCTACGAAACTTTCCAATGCGAAGATGCGGAGTATCTTTTGGTGGCTTACGGCTCGTCGGCGCGGATCTGCCAAAAAGTGTTACAACTGGCGCGGGAAGAAGGAATGAAAGTAGGGCTGATTCGCCCCATTACGCTGTGGCCCTTCCCAAAACAGATTATCCACGACATCGGCATCAAAACAAAAGGAATTTTAAGCGTAGAGATGAACGCCGGACAGATGGTAGAAGATGTGAAATTGGCAGTGGAATGCAAAGTGCCGGTAAAACACTTCGGTCGTTTTGGGGGAATGGTACACTCTCCGGCAGAAATATTAGAGGCATTGAAGAACTTTTAAAAGCATGGGCGAATCATGATTCGCTACAACGATATTAAATAGTCAAAACTGATGAAAAAAAATACCCTCTTCATTTTTATTTTGTTTGTTTGTGCAATCTCGTTACAAGCCCAAATAACACAAAAAGAAGCAGATATAAAAGTAACGGAACACTTGAGCGGAATAGCGATTCCATTTACCCTTTATGCCCATGAAGATGTGCAAACCGGATTTGAAGTACTTACTTCTACCGGTGAAAAACTCAAATTGGCTTACTCTTGTTGGGTCTATTATGTGAACTTTACTGAGGAAACAAACGGCAAATATTTGATTGTGAAAGAGAGTAATGGGAATATATTGGAGGCAAATGTGAAAAATGATGA
>JAITUN010000285.1 GCA_031286285.1 Bacteroidales bacterium
TTTTGAATTTTGAATTATGAGTCCACTCCGAAAAGTCATTTTATTTTTAACGCAGAGACGCAAAGTTTTTACGCAAAGAACGCAAAGTTTTAATTTTAAGGTATTTATTCTTTGCGACCCTTGCTCATTCTTTGCGCCTTTGCGGTTAAAAAGACTTGTTGAACAGCCCCCCCCCTAAGGGGGTGGAGAAAAACCATTAACCATTAAACATTAATTAAAATTAAAAAAAAGAAATTAAAAATTAAAAGAAATGAAATCAATTTTAAAAAACTCATTGCTGATGGCAGCAATTTTTGGGCTTACGTTTAGCCCTGCGTTCTCCCAGATGCG
Organism: Bacteroidales bacterium; assembly: GCA_031286285.1. Lineage (GTDB taxonomy): Bacteria > Bacteroidota > Bacteroidia > Bacteroidales > WCHB1-69 > WRNX01. Next base: position 331 of record JAITUN010000285.1, read on the forward strand.
ACCTGTTTTTTCGGTAAGTAACAACAATTTGCCTGAAGAAGTTGTAGCGCTATTGTTAACGGAAACGACAAACTCGGAAATCACCGCTTTAACATTGACAAAAAATAATAGAGATAAAGATATTTATCTTGTTACTTTTTCACCTGCAGAAGATACCCGAATCATTATTTTAAATGAACAAACAGGGAATCATGTAATGATAACTTCTGAGAATACATCGCTTACCGAATTTCAGTTGGCTACTTATTTCATTGAAGAGTTGAAACTGGGAACACTGGGAGATGCCGAACGCTTTTTGGTCGTAGAGACTTCCGGCTATTCGGTAAAGAATGTGTCGTCTGTTTCTACCTCAAACGGCGAGGTGTTTATACCGCGCTATTTTTACGGAGAAAAAGAAAATATGCAGGAAGCCTTTCCGAAAGACAGATTTATCACTACTATTTATAAGTCAAAACCGCGACTTACTTTTGCTAATCCTGATGATCCCGAAGTTCAACAACGCATGGCGAAAATGGAAGAAGAGCGAAGTTACTATGTATATATGTTGAAATTACCCGACGGAACAAGGTGTACGTATGATGAAAATTTTAATCCCGAATAAAAAATGATAAAATATTTAAGACCTTTATTTATATGTTTAATTTAAATTTAAAAAAAATGAAAAAAAATTACTTCTTCAAAATGTCATTGCTCGTCGTAGCAATGGTTGGGCTTACATTGAGCCCTGTGTTCCTCCATGCGCAACAACTTTTTTCGGTAAAACAAAACGGTTTTTCCCAAGAAAAAGTAGCGCAATTAACAACGCAGATTAAACAATCTAAAATCGCTGCGCTTTCGTTAACAAAAAACAACGAAAGTAAAGATGTATATCGGGTTACTTCATCTGTGCTAAATCCCAAATTCATTATTCTGAATGAACAAACAGGAAATCACGTAGTGATAACTCCTGTGAATGAATCGCTTACAGAACTTCAATTAGCTCCTTTCTTTATTGAAGAATTGAGACAGGGAGTCTTGGGAGACGCCGACTATTATGTAGTAATGGAAGCAACTCCCGATTATTCGGTAAAGAGCGTTGTATCTGTTTCCGCTTCAAACGGAAGTGTGTTTACTCCCCGTTATTTTTACGGAGCAAAAGAAAATGTCAAAGAAGCCCTACCGGAAAACAGGCAAATCATTGGCGTTTTCAAAGCAAAACCGCAACTCATTTCTGCTTTTCCGGATGACCTCGAACTCCAACGGCGCATAGCAAAATGGGAAGAAGAGATGAGCTATTACGTCTATATGTTCAAACTGCCCGATGGGACATTGTGTACTTATGACGAACATTATAATCCCGATAATAGCTCAAGTAGCACGGTAAGAGGTCCGCTGCAATTTACTTTAACCGGTAAGATGACCCCGATCGAACGCACTGCTACGGAATATGCTTTAGGGTTGTGGGGTAAACAATTGGAAGGGAAAGTGCCGATAGACATCAAGGTTGATTTGGTTGACATGGGCGACCCTTATGTTCTTGGCGGCAGCTACCCCACACAAGCTTTTCAGAGTACCCAAAACAATCTATGGTATCCATCTACTTTATGGAATCAATTGGTAGGTTATGATGCTACTCTTCTAATGAATGATATTAGAATAGAGATGAATTCCATTTTCGATTGGTATCTTGGAACGGATGGGAATCCCGGAAACAAAGAGGATTATGTTACCACGATGTTGCATGAAGTAAACCACGGATTAGGGTTTTCCGCTAATATCCATTATGATACCGAAGATCCTTCTTATAATGGAGTTTTTTACTATATTGATTTTATAGAAGAGATAATTAAAGATACAGATTACCCCAATGCTTTTGCTTACCAGTTGTTTCAAGGAACTTCAGGACCTTGTATAGCAGACCTTACTCCGGCTCAACGCGCAGCATTAGTTGTAAGTGGTAATTTATATGCCGGACGTCCGGGTTCAAAATTATTGGCAGCCAATGGCGGCGCCCGTGTAAAAATGTATGCACCAAATCCTTGGCAACCGGGATCAAGTGTCAGTCACTGGGATTGGGATGTAACTTTTACAACCTTTATGAAATATCAATCCGATGGAGCTGCCTGTCATGGCATTTCCAAATGGGAACTCGGAATGTTAGAGGATATGGGATGGACTTTAGCAGGCGGAAGCTCTAACGACTGCATGAAGATTACTTTTTCAGATGACTGTAGTAAGGCAACGTTAAACTGGAACACTGCAGGCAAATCTCCTGCACCAAAAGGTATGGTTAATGTAACTTTAGAAGCGCACGATGTATGGGGCGACGGTACAGGATACCAATTATTATTAGACCAAACCGCAAGCACTTATGGTTCAGATATCTATGAAGGATTTGATGGATGTAGCGCACCGGGTGCTTATGATATCTTTTCTCATAAAATTCCAACAAATGCTGACCCCTATTGTAAAACTACAAATATTGTGATGGATGGAAAAATTACTATTCAAATTCCTGCAGGAACCTATGATTGGTGTATTATTAATCCGGACCCCGATTATGAATACCTGTGGATTCCATCGATTAATGGAACTTATAAAAATTATAAATTTGAAGATGGTAAAGATTATCATTTCCTCATGGTATATAATGTAGGTGGAGATGAAGCAAAAATTACAATTACCGGCAGCGGCGGAGAAACTACATACAATGTATATAGAGACGGTGCAAAAGTGGGTTCAGGAATTACAGGAACAACTTACACCGACCAGGGAGTTACTCCCGGCGCTCACACTTGGAAAGTTACTCAAGTGTCGGGAGGCTCTGAAACCGATATTTGTACTCTATCAAAAACATGCACTGAGGGCATTGATGAGTTACAAGTTACGAGTTACGAGTTACAGGTGTATCCGAACCCCACGACAGGAGAGTTACGAGTTACAAGTTACGAGTTACAAGTGACGAGTATGGAGATTTTTGACGTTTACGGGCGTGCCGTATCTACTCACTACTCACTACTCACTACTCACTGCTCTATGGACATCTCGCACCTCCCCGCCGGAATCTACTTCCTGAAAATTGAAACAGAAAAGGGACCGGTAACGAAGAAAGTGGTGAAGAAGTAAGAAGTAAGAAGTTAGAAGTTAGAAGTTAGAATCATTAACCATTAATCATTAACCATTAACCATTAACCATTAACCATTAACCATTAACCATTAACCATTAACCATTAATCATTAACCATTAATCATTAATCATTAATCAATTAAATTATATTTTATGAAAAAAATCTTTAATTTCAGTATTGTGTTGGCGCTCTTTACTATTGCCCTTTGTGGATGTAAAAAAGAGACCTCCAACAATGAAGAAAAACCAACGGGAAATATGCAAACCGCTGTAGTAAAAGGTATTGCAACCGACGCCGACGACCAACCCATGAGCGGCGTAACCGTAACGACAGGTAGCCTAAGCGCAATTACAGACGATAAGGGCGAATTTAGTTTTAAACAAGTGGAAGTAATTAACGGAAGAGCGATAGTTAGATTTGAAAGATATGGCTACTATTCTCTTACCCGCTCATCTTTTAAAGCAGACGCGCTCTATTTTAAAGCAGTTTTAACCCCCAAAGGGAATAGCGATAACAGTTTGCGCAATTCTTTTAATTCAAAGGAGGGCGCTACACTATCTGTTGGCGGCGCAAAAGTGGTGTTGCCCCCAAACGCTATAAGATACGAAGATGGCGACGATTATACAGGCACAGTTCATGCAGATATGCTTTACCTTGACCCAACTCACGAGAATTACTTTTTTATGAAGCCCGGTGGCGACGGCTTTGGATTAGACAAAAACGGAAAAGATGTTTTTATGATCTCTTATGGTGTTGTTATTGTGGAACTTGCCGATATTGCCGGAAACCCCTTGCAGGTGAAAAGCGAAACACCGGCAACCCTTACCTGTCCCGCTCCTAAAGATGTAACCTCCCTGCCCGCTACTATCCCCATCTCAACGTTTAACGAATCTAAAGGGGTTTGGATAGAGGAGGGGGTTGCCACTCTGATAGAGGGGAAATATGTGAGTAAAGGATTTAAGCAGTGGGAGCATGCTGAGCCAAGTAGTGAGTTAGTATTTGTTAAAGGAGAAATAAAAGATTGCAAAGGTAATCATCCTGATGTTGAGGTGTGGTATACATTTAAGTTGAATGGTAAACTAGTAGTGTCCAGTGCGGTTACGGCAGCGTCGGGATTTTGGGCAAATATTATTCCAAAAGGGGTGACTGTTGAACTTTATGTTAGTGCAGGTGGTAAACAGATAACTGAATCTTTTGTTTGTAGTGGAGATGATAATTTCTCTGCTCCTCAACAAGTTGCGCCGCAGATTAATGTGCCTTGCAGTGAAGTGGGTACATTAACAATTGAAAATGGGGCGTCTTATACTTATAACTATGCAGTATATAATCCTTTGCAAGGAGTAGCTATAAGTATATGTAATAGAGTGGGAGACGGTAAAACTGAACCCCCGGGGGCTCTGTTTGCTTTCCTTAAAGTATCGAACGATAAAATTGCCGGCACCCACTCCGTTGCCAATGGAGATTTTTATGGTGGTTTCTATACAGCAAACAAAGCGGATGACTCTTTCATAATAGATGGAACAGCAGTAATAGAAAAATGGGGAGGCGATTATAAAGATGAGTATAAAATACGTATTACAGGAACTTTAGGCTTTTCTAGAGATGAACCCGATGTTAAACCATATGGGTTTACGTTTGAATATTATGGAAAAATAGACTTTTTATATTAACCATTAACCTATTATTATTATGAAAAAATTCAGTATTCTATTGGCAATCGTAGCCATTGCCTTTTGGGGTTGCAGAAAAGAGAACTCCAATAATGAAGTAAAGCCCACCGGCAATATGCAAACCGTTGTATTAGATGGCGTTATATCAGACCCCAACGGAAACCCATTAAGCGGCGTACAGGTAACTACCGGAAATAAAAGCGCCATTACCAATGCCCAAGGCGAGTTTAGCTTAACCCAAGTGGAGGTGATAAATAATATAGCTGTTGTTCAGTTTGAAAAAAGCGGCTATTTCTCCACAACCCGCTCTCAGAAAAAGAGTGACGATATCTATATGATGGCGGTTATGTATCCCAAAGGAAACAACGATATTACTTTGCAAACCTCTTTTGATTCTGGAACAGAAAAAACATTGAAAATAGCGGGTGCAGAGATACAATTGCCGCCATCTGCTTTTATGCGCTCCGACGGCTCCGCGTATAGCGGAACCATAAATGCCAATATCCTTTTTATTGATCCCGCGAATAAAAACTATGGGCTTGCACTCCCCGGCGGAGACTATATAGCAATAAACAAAAGTGGCAGAGAAGTTATGCATATGCCTTATAGCATGATTAACGCAGAATTTACCGACAATGCCGGTAAAACTTTGCAATTGAAAAACGGAGCGCAAGCCACTGTAATCTTTCCCATTCACAACGCATTGAAAGATAAGGCTCCCGATGCCATACCCCTTTGGTCGTTCAGCGTAGAAAAGGGGGCCTTTATCGAAGATGGGATCGCTATGCGAAATGGTGATACCTATACAGCTACAGTAACCTATTTCACTCCTTTGAGTATTAGTGATGATGATGAGTTTGCACCCCTTGTAATTCCTTTTACTTGTACAGGAAAAGTGGTAGATTGTGAGGGGAAAGGGGTACGTAGAGTAAAAGTTACTGTTTATAGTTATGCCTCTGATGGTTCATATAGTGATAAGAGAGTTAGTATTACAAACAGTGATGGAAGATGGAGTCGTGACATGTGTAAAGCAGTAGGAATAGTAAAAGAAGTCAGTGCAATTGTAATTGGAAAGAATAACCCAGAAATAATACATGACCCCGATTGGCAAAGTGATTTTGTGGAAATTAGTTATGATAGTGAAGCGGGAGGACGTATTGAAGTTGCCGATATTGAATTGCCTTGCCTTGATTATGAAGAAATCCCGATGGACTTTTCTTGTAAATTTACCGGTGATAAATATGGAAATCATATCCAATACCTTACCTATAAAGATTTTGGTATGCAATACCGAGAAGATTCGGGGCTGGAAGAAAAGAAACAACGTACGTTAATTCGCGATTTCTATGCAAAAAAATCGTATTATGGTTCCGGAGAAGATGAAGACCCTTGGGGACCGGGGAATAATGATCTGGATAGACCTTTTGAGCCTATGAATGATGACATAAGAAACATATTTGTGGGTGAGCGTGAAGAGTTTTTTGTTAGAGCACACTATTTAAAATTGCTGCCGGATAAGGAAGAAATTGGCGGGAGGATGTGCAAGGTTTATACAGGAACTATTTCAGGTGTTAAATGTGCTGCATATTGGAAAGGATGGCAGATGAAACTTGAATGGAACGATGGAGGAGTGGAATATGAAGTACTCTCTGCCACAACCGATGTTCCCAATAGCGCCTTTACAAAAACTTTCAGTATTTCGTGGCTCCCTTAGCCTTGCAAGCAAACAAGAGACTGTCTTAAAGGTGTTTTTAGAACTCTGATGACACTGATTTAGCAGATTATCTCTGATATTAATATTTTGATTTATTGATTATTATCAGGTTTATCGCGCCTTATCAGAGTTATCAGAGTTCTATTCTTTGTGCTTTTAAGACGCCTCTTGTAGTTTTTAAAAAATTTAATGGTATTTTCGCGAAAAATAATACCCAAAATGAGAAAAATAATTTTTACTTTTTTACTGCTTCTTACCATAGCAGTATCAGCACAGGAAATTATTAGTAATAAAGGAAATAGATTACAATCATATCCGGATATTACAACTGTAAATCCTGCTGTTCAAGGATATGTGGAACAAGTAAGTGTGACAAATCTGGAAAATAATATTCGTTACTTGCAAGATTTGGGAGTACGTAATGCAACTACCGAAATAGCGTTAAAAGCGCAAAACTGGTTGTTTGAGCAGTTTGAGTCTTATGGTGGATTAGATGTTTCGCTTCATTATTTCACATACAATGGTAACACGCTTGCTGCAGGTAATGTGGTAGCATTGAAAGTAGGCAGTGAGTTTCCCGATGAGTATATTGTTATCTCGGCGCACTACGATCATCAATCGGGCCCCGGCGCCGATGATAATGCTTCCGGAACCGCCGGAGTTTTGGAATGTGCTAAAATTTTAAGCCAGATAGAAACAAAACGCTCAGTCATTTTTTTTGCAGCCAACTGCGAAGAGTTTGGATTGGTGGGAAGTTTTGCATATGTACAAAAATGTGCCGCACAAAATATGAACATCATTGCTGCTTTTAATTTAGACCAAATAGGATACAATCCGCCAAGTCAAGCAGATTTAAAAATGGGAGCAGGATATTCGCCGATATCAAAAAATCTGTTTAATTATTATCAGCAAGTTGCAAATTTATATATCCCCAATATTCCTACCTCTCATTTTATTAGAGGCGACCACTACAACAGTGACAATACCAGTTTTAATATTCATGGATATGCATCTTTGTATATATCAGATAGTGAATATAATGCTGATATTCCCTGTTATCACAAACCTTGTGATACCCTTGGCAACGGCGTAAACAGTTTAGAACTTGTAAGAGCCTTTACTCAAGCCACTCTTGCGGCAATAGCAGAATTAGCTAACGGTTGGTTGCCGCCTCAAAATTTAAGCGCAATCTCCGATATTTCAAAAGTGAAAATCAGTTGGGATGAAACACCACAAACATCCGCATATAACCTATATAAAAATGGAACATTGCTTGCCGAAACTACAGAAACTTCTTACGAAGATCAAAATGTTACCGAAGGAGAAGAGTATGCCTATCTTGTAAAAGCAATCCATTCTGAAACAAGTGTAGAAAGCGCTGCCTCAAATACGGATACCATACTATTTACAGCTCCCTTGAAAATACCATATTTTAATGACTTTGAAACAAATAGCGATGGTTTTGTGATCAGAAATTCGAGTTGGGTAATTAGAGATAATAGTTCTAACTTTATTTTTTCAAATGCTTCTAACAGCTCAGGAACATGGTCTTTTAGTGATAATTATTATAATGTTGTGGAATTGAAATGGTTTTCGATACCCGAAGATACTGAAAATATCTCTTTAAAATTTGATTGTAATTATAATATCGGAAATTCAATTTCTGCTTATGGATTGTCTTATCTTGTGAATACAACCTGTTATCTTGAAATTACCACCGATAGAAAAACCTGGCATAAATTGGCAAAATTTCAAAGGAGAATCACAAATTTGCAAAGTTTTGAAATCTCTTTAAATGAATATATTGGCAATCCATTTGTTCAGATTAGATTTAGATTTGAAAGCTTCGGACCTTGGACAATTAGCAATATTAAACAATATAATATCGACAATATTAGTATCAGTTTTGTGGATGTAGATATTGAAAGATATGAGTTTAATTATTTTAAAGATTTAATGATTTATCCTAATCCTTCGAATGGGAAAATTAATATTACTACTTTTCAAGAGAAATATTATGACATTTTTGTTTATGATATGTTTGGAAAAAAAGTTTTTCAACAAAATAATTTTCAAGACGGAAACTTAGATTTATCATCTCTCCCAAAAGGAAATTATATGATTAGAGTGTCGAATGATACCCATAGTATTGCAAAAAAAATATTGCTGCTTTGATAATAATTAAAAAAAAACCATATGAAAAACCTAGATTCCGCCCCCTCAAGCCTACGCACAGTTACGAGTTACGAGTTACTCATTACTCTAATCCTCCTGCTCTTTTCCTCCTGCAATCGCATTAACAACCCCAACGTTGGGCAAAGCGTCTCACTTTGCACCGACTCGCTGTGGACACCCACCGGCAATGCGGAATTAGACAGCCTGTTGCAGTTAGCCGCAACCGCCCCACGAGATACAAATTTAGTAGAGCTTTATTCTGATATTGGCAACCTCTATTTTTACTCACTAAGTGATATAGAAAAATCGAAGGAGTATCAATTCAAACTAAAAGAATTGAGCGAAGAGTTAAATTGGAACGAAGGGATTTATATTTTTGCAGCAGATTTAGGAAATCTTCTTGTGAATGAAGGTTTATTAGATTCTGTCCTTGTTATCCAACAAGAGGCACTCGAATTTGCAAAAAAAGAGATGAATGAACCCGCAATTGCTTCCATATTTGTAAATTTGGGAATCATTAATAGTAAAAAAAAATGCTATGAAACAGCTTTAGAATATTACTTTCAAGCGCTCTCCCTATATGAAAAGTTAGAGAACAAACAAGGACTTGCTCAAGTTTATGATCGTATTGGTATTTGTTATGATGATTTGTCTATGTATGACATGGGTAAATTGTATTATGAAAAAGCTTTTCTCATATATGATGAAACTCCAAATAGTATTGATAGAGCCATGGCCCTTATCAATTATTCCTTAGTGTTACGTGATATGACTGAATTTGAAAAAGAGGAAAGTTGCCTTTTAGAAGCACAAAGAATATGTGAGTTTCTTAATAATAAATATCATTTAATCAGTATTTATATTAATTTGTCTCATGTGTATTTGAAGCAAAATGATTGGGACAAGGCAGAAAAATATTGTGATAAAGCGATGGAATTAATTTTGGAATTGAACGATATAATGGGTTATTGCATAGTAACTAAGGGTTATGGTGCTATTGCAATGTACAGAGGGAACTTCAATCAATCGGAAAAATATATAAGAGAAGCATTGAAAACGGCTGAAGAATATGATATGCCACAACAAATAGTGGAATGCTATAGAGACCTCTCCAGATTGGCGGTCGCCCAACATGATTTTATCAATCACAGATTGTATTCAGCAATAGCTGATTCATTACAGAATGAGTTAATTTCAGAAGAGAACAGACTCAATGCCAAAGAATTGGAAACCAAATATGAAACCGAAAAGAAACAACTTGAGATTGAACGCCAAAAAACCATTATTGAAAAACAAAACTTGCAACGGGGTATCTTTATTGGAGGAATCGCTATTTGTGTGGCAGTTCTTGCGCTGTTGTTCTTCCTGCTTCGTTTGCGCATCCGTCACAACAAAACCTTAACAGAGAAAAACGAAATTTTAGACGAAATCAACGCCACCAAAGACAAGTTTTTCAGCATCATCTCGCACGATTTGAGGAGTCCTGCCATTGCCCAGCGCGAAGCGATTCAACTGCTGTGCAACAAAGCGCAGCAATGGGATAAGGCAACGTTGTTAGATTATAGTCAAAACATGCTTCAGTCGGCAGACAGTCAGGTGGAACTGCTGAACAACTTGCTCAGCTGGGCGCAACTGCAAAGTGGGCGTATGGATTGTGTTCCCCTGCCGGCTAACCTATCCGTTACCTTAGACTCTGTTCTTACCCTCATTCGCAAAATTGCGGAAGCAAAGGGCGTTACCCTCCATGCCGAGCTTCCCGAAGAGTTCATTGCCACCGTTGACGCCAACATGATCTCCACAGTGGTAAGAAACCTGCTTGCCAATGCCGTGAAATT
>JAITUN010000302.1 GCA_031286285.1 Bacteroidales bacterium
ACAAACCGAGAGTGTTGTTTTTTTTACTCATAACTATTTGATTTAAATGTTAATACTATTAGGTTTTTGAAATTGGATATTCTTTTTACGCGAATTTTGTCCCGCCATAGCGCACAACGCCCAGCGGCTTTGCAGCAGGTGGGCTTAACTCTTAAATACAGCGCGAAAGTATAAAACTTTATATCCGCTCGGAATTGTCCACGCGAGGTAAAGCCCACTTGCGCAAAACCGCCCCGTTAGACGCGGGCAAATTGTTTTATCACAATTTTTCCGTTTCGTGTTCGCCCGATAAAATGAGATTCAAATTCCACCGAAAAACGCAACTCATTTTTCCAACGATGCCGGATAAAAGTCCGCAGAAGAATACGCAAATTTTTGTCCGGAAACTACAGCTCTAAAATTTTTACGACTCATTTTTCCAACGATGCAAAGAAAAAGTCACAGAACGAAACGCAACTCATTTTTCCAACGATGCAAAGAAAAAGTCACCGAGCAAAACGGAAATATTTTTCCAACGATGATAATTTAAAGTCAGCCTAATGATACGGAAATTTTTGTCAAAATACTACAGCCCCAAAAATTTCACGACTCATTTTTCCAACAATGCAAGGAAAAAGTCACAGAACAAAACGCAACTCATTTTTCCAACGATGCTGAATAAAAGTCCACCAACCTAAAAACAATTTTCGGGGAAAATATACAAAATGCGCACACCCTAATTTGCTCGCGACTAACGCCCGGCATATTGCCGAAGTTGCGGCTCTCACACACTTTCCAACGAGCAACGGCGGCAAAATTAGCAATTATTTTCAAACGAGGGTAGCGCCGCAATTTTGGCAATATGACCGTTAGCAGCTGGCTCGTTTATCGCTCCTTTTTATATTAATTAGTTGCAGTAATATAGAAATTTATTCTTTTTCAAAACTTAATCCTACTGGAATTTTCACTTTTCCGCCGAAGTATGGATTAATATAAAGTTTTATGGTATCGTTTTCATTTACGGATTTAAGAAGATATACATCTATTAGAGGTCCCGTTCCATAGTTCGGATTTTCTCTACAAGCTTGCATCAAAATCTGAAATTTATTTCCTTTTTCAGTTCTCAATCGTGAAAGGAAATAATAAGATGAGCCAATACTGCTGGAAGCATCTCCATTTTTGATTAGTATTGGGTTATTGTCTGTATATCCGTAAGTTGGATCATTCGATTCTTCTATTCTATCAAAAAATTGGGAATAACTAATAGCAGAATTAAATATTGCACAACCTGTCATAAAGCCTACGACAAATATTATTACAATATGTTTCTTTAATACACTTTTCATAGACATTATTTTCTTACTTGTATTTACTTTATTTTCAACAATTTTTACTCTATCTCATCTGATATTATCACATTTTTCAGTCTTAATCTTTTATTTTCCAACTACACTAAACAAATTGAGCTTGCTGCTAACGTCCAGGCGGCTTTATGAAGGCGGGGGCTCACAAAAGTTCGGGCGAGCGATGCACTTGAAAATTCGTACAAAACTGCCTGCGGGCATACACCCCCGCTTTTATAAAACCGCTCGTTAGCAGCAGTTTATTTAATATATTTATCTATTTTCACAATGTATAAATCGTATCCTCCTTTTCCGCCGGGTCTGTCTGAAGAAAAAACCATTAAGTTGTATCCCAGCATATTAAAAACAACAGGTCTGTATTCATTATAAGTGGGTGAGTTTATTTCTTCTCCGAATTTCATCGGTTCCCCCCACTGATTTTTCTCAAATTTTGAATACCAAATATCAAAATTGCCATCTCTATTTGATGCAAAAACCATAAAGTTCCCATAAATATATGGGCATTTATCATCATAGTTGCTATTAAGTATTTCTTCCTTTCTAATTTCAATAATATTGTCATCTATTAATGATTGTTTTGTAATTTCCGAACTGTAAGTTGCCGAATAAATACTAAAATGAGAGGCGTCTCGGTTGCTACAAAAATACAATTTTGTTTTATCCTCTCCTACTGATGGATATAAATTATCTCCCTTTTCATTTATTTGTCCAAGAGTAATTGGGTCAGAAACTTTACTATTACTTGAATAGAGGATGCTAGTAAGTTCAACAAATTTTATCTTAAAATTATCATCAGAATTATTTGCATAGAAAAATAACATATCCATACGAGCATAGTTGTCGTAAATATAATTAGCATAAACGTACGAATGTGGTCCAAGTTCATCAAATGGTGTATTTATTTTAGGAAATAGAAGATTTGATTCTCTCGGTGCACCTACGGAAATTTCTAAATTTAAAATATCATCTTCTTTATGATATGAAAATCGTAATCCTCCGCCAACAATATCAAAATTAGAACCTTGACTATTTCTATTTGACGAAAAATAAATATCAGACAATTGATGAGGATAGGGTAGGTCTGAATTATAATCATCATATTCAGAATTAAGGTTTCCAAGGTTGGTGGCTGTTTCGGTAACAATAATGCTATACTTATATTTATGTGGTCTCTCACAGCCTATTAAAAGTAAGACCAAAAATAAAATACTAATTTCTCTCATTGTGAATATTTTTTAATTTATTGAATTTCAATCATTTTCATTTTCAAATTTTTGTTTTTGCACATCGCTGTCGCCCAAATTGCTGCTAACGTGGTGGCGGCTTTATGAAGGCGGGGGCTCACAAATATTCGGGCGGGCGCAAAACTTGAAAATTCGCACAAATGTTTCTGCGGGCATACACCCCCGCTTTCATAAAACCGCTCGTTGTATGCCGTATGTTGTTGCCGTACAATACCTTCCTAACATAACGGCAAAATTGCGCATTTTATTTGAAGCGGTAAAATGTTTAAAATTCCTCATTCGTCCATTTTACAAATTCATTCATAACTTCCATCCAGTGTGGTTTATTCCAATCGGGAACGCCGTTTTCATCAATTTCAAAAAAGTTGTGTTCAAGATTGAAATATCGTTTTAGAGTTAAATTATCTTTGTTTTCTCGAATAAAATACAACGGAACTAAATCGCAAAAATCACTCGTAACATCAGCAGTTCCACAAGCAAGATAAATTGGAATGTTGATTTTTACCAATGCCTCTATGCATGGCTCGGAAAAAGATTTCCACGGAATAAGATACGGATATTTTTCAATTTCTTGCGGATTATTTGCTGATTTGTATAAATTGTACCAATCTTCTATTATTTTTTCTGCGTCTTCCCACGTTGTCTTGCCGTTTTCTGCATCTTTTTTGGCTTGTCGGACAAGTTGGTTAATTCTACCAAATGGATTTGCCGCAAATAATCCTAAATGCGTAACATTCTTATTATTAAAAGCAATCTGCGGCGCAATTCTGGCACCTTGCGAATGTCCAGCCACAACAAGTTTTGAGTTATCTACCCAAGATTGTTCCCGCAAAAAAGCCAACACAATATTGGCTCTTTCTACATAATTTTCCAAATAATCGGCTTTGAAAAAATCGCTTCTGTGTTCTGGATTTGGACTAATCCATTCAAACTCACGTAAATCCTTTTCATTGGCAACTATCGGTGTTTTGGGCATAGAAATAACAACCAAATGATAATGCTTTGTGATACTTGAAATATCAAAGTTTGAAATACCACCACCAAACATCCAAATTTCATCGTTTTCATTTTTTACAAACAATGGATAAGCCCGTGAACCTTGACACCATAGAAAAACAGGTTTTTTTTGAATCAAAACTGTATCAACAACAATAAAATTAATGCTGTCGTTATTTTGTGTAATTTCAAATTTAATTGCTTTATTGTCAATAACACTTGTTTTTTGTCCAAAAGTTGGAAAAATCGTCAAGCACAAGAATAGTCCCACAAAAATTTTCTTCATACTGCTTTATTTTTAGTTGTTGTTATCTCGCTGTTTTGGTGGCGTCCGCACTTCCGCCATATGGCATACAACGCCCAGCATATTGCCGAAGTTGCGGCTTCCACCCACTTTCCAACGAGCAACGGCGGCGAAATTAGTAATTATTTTCAAACGACGGTAATGCCGCAATTTTGGCAATATGCTTGTTGCACGATGTGGCTGCCTTCCCACGACATTGTCTTATTAACGGTATATTTCCTGTCAAACCCCATTATCCGAATTGGAGCGTGTGTTAGCCCGAAGCCAAATAATTGCGCCAGCAATTTTTTGGCTGTGCGGGTTTGCAATATGGTGTTTATGCTTTGGCTTTGTGGGTCGGCAACACGATATTGCAAACGGGGCAAGGCAACGGTTGGAATTTAGCAATACCTTTCTGTCAAACCTAGACGGCCTTGCTGGAGCAGAACGGTTATGTATTCGACTGTTTTATCAATCATCATCTTTAACAGAAATAATTTTACTTGCTTTGAACTTTCAATACGATTCTCCATAAACCCATTGATTACCATTCAAAGGTCTCGCCCAAATTATATCACCTTTCTTGACTCTTACACCATTAATAGTTGGAGTTTCATAACGATTTGAATCTGATGATTGTACGTCTCCAACGCGCAATTGATAACGTACACCATCAATATGTTCTATAAAGCAGGTAACCATCATGGTATATGCACCACTTGTTTTAAATACCCAAAAACCGGATGACCAACTCCAAGTTTCGCTGTACAGAAGTTTGTCACCTATTTGTGCATTTTTAATTTCTTGAATTCTACGGGCATCGGCTTCTTGTCTTCGACGCTCTGCTAAGCGAGCTTCATCTTCCTTCTTTTGTTTTTCCGCAGCAATTCTCCTTTCATCTTCAACTTTTGCTTGTTTAATGGCAGCAATTTTCATGTTTACATCGGTTAAATACTTTCCTTCTGGAAAAGCAGAAATATATTCTTGCAATTCAAGCTCTGAATTGGAATTTTTTACTAAAGTGAAAGCTTTTTCATCTAACTGGCTGTTAAATTCTTTGTTAATTTTAATGAAATCCGAAATATTCTTAATTGTCGTAAATGAGTTAATAAAAGAAGCAATAACCTCGTCTTTATACTCGCTGTTTGGATATTTTTTCAGAAAGTCAAGTTTGTCATTTCGATTACCACTCATTGCATTGTTGAAGTCCGCTTTTTCTGTTATTATTTTTGATATGTCGTAGAAATATTGTCTTCCTTTGCTTCTGAAAAATACTTTATAGTTTCCAAAATCATACGGCGTATCGTTTCGCAAGGAAACGTAATAGGAGCTTGCAGTAGTTATAATACAACCACGAGGAGTGTTTTTACATTTTATATTTTCAAACGAAAAGTTGGAAAGATTATATTTTATATATTCTTTAATCTCGCCTTTACCATTATTAATAGCAAGTAAAATATGATTTCCTTCAATATAAGAGTTACTTAAACTAATGATTCCTTTTTCTTTGAAATTAAATATGTTTTTTTCTTGTAAATCTTGTGTGCTGATAAGTGAGAATACATTTTCACTAATTTTTACGAATGCAAGATCCTTGTCAGGGAAAGCAAAAACTTCAGGTTTGATTTGGGTATAACAGTCTATTTTTTTAATGGACTCATAAATGTTCACGGAATTTTGATTAGAATGAGTTCCCCCTTCTGCTAATGTTCCAAAAATTTCTATTTCACGCCAAGCAATCCAAGTTGGAGATGAAACGGTTTCTATCTTCACGCCTCTTATATTTAATAAGTTAGTATAATTTCTAATAACAGCTTTTCTAGCAACCAGTTCTTCTTCAAAGCGATCAATCTCTTTCCAATCCTTTAAGTCTTCAGAAACGAATATTTTTTGGACTGTATTTCCTCGCCGATCTGTTTCTGGAATTAATTTTATGCTACTAATGTCATAATTGTTTTGCAAGTCAATTTGAATCCATTGAGGAGCATGAGCTCCTGCATTCCATGCAGTTTCAATATCTCCATCGTTAACGAATTTAGGAGAACCTGGATTATATGTTCTTGACGCTGTTACAGGCTTTCCTCTTGATATAAGTTCTTGTCCAAATGTATTAAAGAATAGAAAAAATAAAATAAAAACAGATAGTAAAACTTTTTTCATTATCAAATCCCTAATTCGTGTCGGGCGCAACTTCTAAATTGTCCTGCTCTTACGGCTTCACAGGTCTTGCCTTTGTAATTTAAGATGCAAACAAAAAAAAGCGGAAAGAAATCAGACACAAATATTGTCTCAATTTCACTATAATTTACTGTTACGGAAAATTTTGTCCCGCCATATTCGTGCAACGTGGTGGCGGCTTTGCGAGGGCGGGGGCTCACTACCGCTCGCACGGGAACGACACTTGCAAAATCGCACAACACTTCGGGCGAGTTACACCCCCGCTCTCGCAAAACCGCTCGTTG
>JAITUN010000218.1 GCA_031286285.1 Bacteroidales bacterium
TTGAATAATGGTCTAAATGCTTATGGGTAAATATGAAAATAGCATTCTCTTTTATGCTATCAATTTCAGATTTATCATATGTCCCAAATAAACGAGCTTTGTCATATTTACTTAAACTAGGGCTCATCCATCTGTAAGCACGTTGTTTATAGGGAAAATCAATGTAAAAATTTGATTCTCCATCGGTCATATAAAGTCCACAATTTCCAATAAATTTAATTATAATTTCGCTTGACTGGCTAAACCCAAAGTTTGAGAAACAAAATACTGTAATAATCAGTAATAATTTTTTTACAAAGTTCGTCATCACAGAATTTTTAGATATTCAAAATCGCTGCAAAGGAAATACAAATTTTAATATGCACATACAAAAACAAAATAAAAAATAGCGAAATGTGGTTTGAGGCGATAACAACTTAAAACTCAATATAATATTTTAGTTTCTCTATTAACTCTTGATAAGCATTGGTTGCTTTTTGAACTTCCTCTATTGTGGAGAACTTTCCATTTTTATCACGATAATTGATAATCAATTTTGCTAAATAAGAATCAATATAGGGATGAAAAACCAACTCGTTGTAAGTGGCGCTGTTAATATTTATTGAACAAATTAATGACCGATTTATCGTAAAATATTTCTTCAAAAGTTCCACATCAATATTTTGTAGAATATAGACCTCTTTGAGTTGTTCGAAAGAATAGAAACCGCCTAATTTTTCGCGGTATTCTACTAATTTTTGAGCACGCTTTGCGCCAAATTGAGGAACAACCACAATATCAGATGAATCACATAGATTTAATTCTAATTTCACAATTTCATATTGTTGTTTTTTCTCTTGTTTCTCAAATGGAGTATTTTTTTTGTTTTTTGAAGTATCGTTTGGGTAGTATTGTCTTCTATTTTGTTGATAATTATTGGTATACTTTTCCATACGGGCTTTTTCAATAGAATCTTCCAAAAACTGTTGTCGGGCTTCAAGTTGCGTTACTAATTCTTTAAAATCTTTAAAATCAACTGGTTTTGCGGGTCGCGCTTCATACAAAACAGAAAATAATAATTGCAAGATAATGAGGAATAGCAGGATGGTTGCGGCTATCCATTCGCCGCGAGTAAAATGGGGCATAGTGTGTGTTTTTTGGGCGTAAATATAAAACGAATTTCCTTATGTTCAGAATGTTAAAAATGTACAAAAAGTGGAAAATTAAGCAGTTTTTCTTTAAAAAAACGCTTTTTTTAAAAAAAAGCAAAAATGAAGAAAGGAAAATTTGGAAAGTTTTTAGTAGTAATGCCGCATTATAGAATCAATTTTATAATCCATCGTGGGTCGAAATTTATCTATTCCAATAATAATCTATATTTGCGGCGAAATTTCTTGGCCTTGATGAAAAATACTGTCTTTACTTTTATTGCTTTCTTGATATTAGTTTCGTTACAAGCTCAAATCAGTTATAAAATCAATGAAAATACCTATCAAAAAATAAGCATCTCTTTTACTTTTGGGGAATTAAAATCAATGGAAGTTAAAACCAACGAGGGCTTGTTTTCGCGTATTTATATGGAAGGATGCACCCAAAACAACAATGTAGGAAACCCTGAATTGCCCATTTGTGTGAATCTGTTGGAAATCCCCATCTGCGGAGATTATGTACTCAATGTGTATGGAAAAGATTTTGTTATTTATGATGCTCAAACATTGAAAATTAACTATCCTGTTTATCCTGTGCAACCTCCGCTTTCTAAATCTCAAGAAACCCCTGTTGATATCATTCAAAACAAAAAAACATACCAAACCGATGCTTTTTATGCGCTGCCCTTGGCTCAATTTGAAGTGGTGGGAATGATGCGTAATGTGAATATGGGAGAACTCTATGTGGCTCCGGTGCAATACAATCCGGTTACCCACGAACTTAAAATCTACAAAACAATAGATGTTGAAATTCTGTTCAAAAAAACAGAGTTAGTGAAAACGCAAGCGGTTAAAGAATTGCATAAAACCCCTTTATTCTATCCGTCGAATATTATTAATCCAATGAAAAGCAGCAAAGCAGAGATTACGGACGTTCCTATAAAATACTTAATTGTTGCCCATTCGATGTTTAGAGGCGCGTTAGAAAAATTTATTTCATGGAAAAAAAGAAAAGGATTTTTAGTAGAGATTGGTTATACTGATGATGAAATTGTGGGGACAACAACCTCATCAATAGCAAATTTCATCAAATCACACTATGATAATGCAACTCTTGAAAATCCGGCGCCTACATTTGTATTGTTGGTGGGAGATGTACAACAGATCCCAACATTCCCCGGCACAACCGATGTACACCCCACTGATCTATACTACTTTAATTGGGCAGGGGGCAACATTCCTTGTTGTTACTACGGACGTTTTTCCGCGCAAAATATTGAGCAGCTAACTCCTCAAATTGCAAAAACTTTACAATATGAGCAATGTACCATGGAGCCAAACTATTTAAACGACATAGTTTTGGTTGCCGGATCTGATCCGGATGCTGCTGAAACATACGGAAATGGCTTTGTAAACTATGTAACAAAATATTATGCCAATAAAGAAAACGGGTACAGAAATGTTTACGCACATTATCATCCATGTTCTGAAGATGATAAAGCTATTCGCCAAGAAATTGGAAAAGGAGTTGGGATTGCCAATTATACTGCACATTGTAATGAGCTGGGCTGGGCAGAACCCTCTTTTTCTAAAAACCAAATTGCTCAAATGAATAATGTAAATAAGTATGGTTTGATGATTGGAAACTGCTGCTTGTCAAATAAATTTGACTATGGTGAGTGTTTCGGTGAAGCGTTGCTGCGTACTCCGGAAAAAGGAGCAGTGGGCTATATAGGCGCTACAAACAATACGTATTGGGATGAAGACTTCTATTGGGGAGTTGGACTTACGAGCATTCCCTCTTCAAATCCTACTTACGATTCAAATAATTTAGGAGCATACGACAGATTGTTTCATACTCATAAAGAACCCTTTGATTGCTGGATGACCACTTTTGGCGCTATGATGATGGCAGGAAATGAAGCGGTACAAACCTCAACATCAACACTAAGAAAATATTATTGGGAAATATATCATCTCATGGGAGACCCTTCCCTTATGACTTATTTAACAAAACCATCCTTTATGAAAGTTGAGATAACAGGGGAGTTGAAAATGGGAGCAACTACTTTAAATGCAAAAGTAGCTCCCTATTCCTATTGTGCATTAACTAACAATGAAAGAGAACTTATTAAAGCAAGTTTTGCTGATAAAAATGGAAATATTACACTACAATTTGACCCATTACCCATTGGAGAATATGAGTTTTCAGCCTGGGCGCAAAACTATGTACACTTTTTTCAAAAAATTCAATGCAAAAAATTGCCTTTTCTAATCTCACAAAGTCCTGCCTATAATATACTGACCATTGAATCAGATAATCAAATTTCTTATTACGAAATTTTTGATATTACAGGTAAAAAAGTAGCTGCAAAACAAAATATTAATGATAATATAACGATAATAGATATACATTCATTGGCAAATGGAATTTACATTATTAAAGTAATAGACAACCAACAACAAAAATTTGTAAGAAAAATTATGAAACAATGAATACCGCTCTTCAATTCGACCAAATAGAAAAAGTTTGTTACGACCTTTTTTCAAAAAAGGCGGTAGATTACGGTACGGCGTGGCGTATATTGCGCACAAGTTCTCTGACCGACCAAATCTATATTAAAGCCCAAAGAATCAGAAGTATTCAAGAAAAGGGGGTGTCGAAAGTTGAAGAGGGGATTGTGCCGGAATTTATCGGCATTATCAACTATTCCGTGATGGCGTTGATACAATTGGAGATAGGCGTTGCCGATTCTTTTGAGGGGATGATTGCTGCCGAAGAAGCATCACAATTATATCTAAAATACATTCATAATGCCAAAGCACTAATGCTCAACAAAAACCATGATTATGGAGAAGCGTGGCGCAACATGCGTGTAGAATCATTAACCGATATTATTTTAATGAAACTGCTGCGTATTAAACAAATTGAAGATAATGAGGGACATACAATTGTTTCCGAAGGATTAGACGCCAACTATTACGACATCATCAACTATGCGGTGTTTGCACTTATAAAACTGACAATGAATGAAGTATGAAGTTAGAAGTATGAAGTTAGAAGTTAGAATAATTAAACCCATACACAAATTAATCACTAATCATTAACCACTAATCATTAACCACTAATCATTAATCATTAAATAAAAACTTTTTACAATGAAAAAACAGAAAGAATCAACTTGGCTTATTATTTTGCGCATTGCGTTGGCATGCGTTTTTTTATTTTCAGGCATGTCAAAAGCGATTGACCCCGTGGGGTGGGGAATAAAAATAGATGAATATTTTTCATCTTTCGGAATGGGGTTTATGCATCAGTTCTCGGTATGGTTTGGCATCTTAGTAAATATCGCAGAATTTACGCTGGGTTTCATGCTGCTCTTTAAAATCAGAGTACGACTTACGGCTTTGGGATACCTCCTGTTTATGGTATTCTTCTTCTTTCTAACCGCATGGTTAGCTGTAGCTGAACACCTTGAAGTGTATTACGGGTACAACTTCGGAGTGGTAAAAGATTGCGGGTGCTTCGGGCAAGCTGTGGTGATAAGTAATTTGGAAACATTCCTGAAAAATGTTGTGTTACTGATCCTTACATTAATTATTTTTGCTAAACGAAAAACCATTCAAGATATTAGACTAACTCTTTTAGGTCAATGGCTATTTGCTTTTTTGGGAGCCGCCATCGCCTTGCTTATTCAATTGTATTGCTTGCGCAATTTACCAATTATCGATTTCAGCAATTGGAAAAAAGGAAGCAATGTTGTGGATGCTTTTGTTGAAAAACCTGCAGAAATTGATATCCTTTTCTTATATAAAAATGCTCAGGGTGGAGAAAAATATTTATCCATGGAAGAAATGAGTAACATTACGGATCTCTATCCAAAATTTTACGAAGAGTTTGAATATGTGGATCGTATTGATTCTGTGATCTCTGAGGCTGTTCACGCAGAAATTCCGGGATTCTCCATGTTAGATAAACAGGGTAGAGATTTTGCAAGTATTTATCTCAATAAAGAACAAGTTTACTTACTTTTTATGCACGACTTGGATGAAGTAAATGAGGAAGCCCTGAAATCGGAAAAACTGAAAAATCTTATCACTTTTTGTGAAGAAAATAATATTGATTTTGTGGGCATTACAAATTCTTCTCCGGATGAAATTGACTTGTTTATTAACAATCACAACATCACTTTCCCCATCTATTACAATCCGATTGATCCCGTAAAAGGTCCTTTCATGGTGCGTGATGCCGTGCGCTCCAACCCGGGGTTGATTGTGTTGAAAAATGGTGTGGTTGCGGAAAAAAGGGCTTGGAGAAAGTTTTAAAGAAGTTATTAACAATTAAAAAAACAAATTTTTGGCACTATATTCATAATTGTGCCAAAAAATTAATTATTTTTGCAGCCCGTTTCAATATGACAAAAGATAGACTTAACATAAATAATTTTAAAAAGTATTTCAAAGACAAAGAGGTTTTTGAAACGGCAGATATTGTTAGTTTTTATCATATTATTGATGGACAAAAAAAGTCAACAACTGTCAATTGGCGTATTTATTCCTTAATCCAAAAGGGCGTCTTGCAAAGAGTAGGACACGGAAAATTCAGTTTTGGGAAATCAACAATTTACATTCCTGAAACATCTCCTAAAATAAAAATTCTGTTTAATAAGATTCATAACAATTTTCCATTTTGTCGTATTTGCGTATGGCATACTTCTGTTTTTAATGAATTTATGCAACACTTAACAGGAAAGTTTTTTTATTTGATTGAAGTAGAAAAAGATTCTGCCGAGGCTGTTTTTTATTTTCTGAAAGAACAACATTTTGATGTTTTTCTTACGCCTAACCAAGAGATTTTAGATAAGTATCTGCCTGAGAATAAAGATATTTATATAGTAAAACCATTGGTTTCAGAATCGCCTACTCAAAAAGTAGGCAATATTTACACTATTTCTTTAGAAAAAATGTTGGTAGATGTTTTTTGCGAAGAAACCTTGTTTGCAACGCAACAAGGCTCCGAAATGAGAACCATTTTTAGTGAAGTCTTAAGAAAATATACTGTCAATAGAAGTAAAATGTTACGCTATGCAGATAGGCGAAAAAAAAGAACCGATTTTGATAATTACTTGAAAACAATTTCATATTATCATCACTAATTTTTATTCAGCGTTAACTTATAGGTATGATAAATCAGAATGAAATCTCTATCGAATGGCTTAATGAAGTGTCTAAAAAACACAAGAATATAGACATAATATTAGTGGAAAAAGTTATCCGTGCTTTATTGTTGTTAGAAGGATTAGCAAAACAAAAATTAAATCTTGTGTTCAAAGGTGGAACAGCGCTAATGCTACATTTTAATTCAACAAAACGACTTTCATTAGACATTGATATTGTTTTACCGGAAAAAATTGACAATTTTGATATTGTTTCAGATAATATTGTTAAAGAACAAAACTTTTTAAGGAAGGAATTGCAGCAAAGAACAATACAATCGGAAATAAACAAAAGACATTACAAATTTTTTTATGAACCCATATACAAAACAAATAAAAATGAAGAGTATGTTCTGTTAGATGTCCTTTATGAAAAAGTGAATTATCAGCGCTTGATTTCTATACCTGTGCAATCGGTTTTTATTCCAATAATTGGCAACTCTTTAACAGTAAAAACACCCAGTTTAGAAGACTTATTAGGAGATAAACTAACTGCTTTTGCTCCAAATACAACAGGTATTCCGTATTATAAAAACAACGACAGTATGAGTATGGAAATCATAAAACAGTTGTATGATATTGGAAATCTTGCAAATATAGTTACAGATTTTGAAATAGTAAAAACTACGTTTCACAATTTTGCTCAAACCGAACTTGCATATCGAAATACGGATAAAACATCAGAAGATGTTCTCAATGATATTTTTCAAACCGCTTTATGTCTTGTTACCCGCGGTACAGATGGCAATGGTAGTTTCAATGATTTACTTAAAGGAATTCAACGTGTTAGAAATCTGATTTTTTCGGAAAATTACCACATTGAAAAAGTGATAACAGACGCTTCAAAAGTAGCTTATTTGGCAACTTTAATAAAACACAATTCAACCTCGCTTGATAAATTTGAAAATCTGCATCAAATGAAAAATTGGATCATAGATGTGCCATTCAATACCAAACTTAATAAACTTAAAAAATCCAATCCCGAAGCTTTCTTTTATTGGTATAGAATTTATGAACTCAATAAAAAACACTCATAACATCAAAATAATGAATAAAATATAAATATAATTTTAAATCTTTAAATTCTATCCCCTTGAACACCATCCTCCTCCTCCCCGACCTTGTTGCCAACCAAATTGCTGCCGGCGAAGTGATTCAACGCCCTGCCTCAGCAGTGAAAGAGTTGTTGGAAAATGCCATCGATGCCGGCGCTACTAAAATTCAACTCATTATCAAAGATGCCGGCAGAACGCTCATCCAAGTGGTGGATAACGGAAAAGGGATGGGTTTTACCGATGCTCGAATGTGCTTTGAAAGACACGCCACATCGAAAATTGCTACCGCCGACGATCTTTATCGCTTAACTACCAAAGGGTTTCGCGGAGAAGCACTTGCTTCTATCGCTGCTATTGCCCACGTGGAACTCAAAACTAAACGCCCCGAAGAGGAGACCGGAACACTATTGGTTACAGAAGGTTCGCAGGTAAAAGAGCATACTCCCACGGCAACCCAAGATGGAACTTCAATCTCCATAAAAAATCTGTTCTTTAATGTGCCGGCAAGAAGAAACTTCCTCAAATCGGATGCGATTGAATTAGGACATATTGAAGAGGAACTTAACCGGATATCATTAATTCATTGTGATGTAGAATTTTCGTTTTTTAATAATGGTAAACTGATGCAGCAACTCCCGCCTTCAAATCAGAAACAGCGTATTATCAATGTTTTTGGTACACATTTTAAAGAGAAACTTTTTTCTGTGGAATTAAACACAGAAGCCGTAAAAATTACCGGCTTTATTGCCAAACCCGAAAATGCAAAAAAGAAAAAAAATGAACAATATCTGTTTGTTAACCACAGATTTGTAAAACATTATCTGTTAACCCACGCAATTGAAAGCACCTACAAAGAGTTGATTCCGGAAGGACACAAACCCGCCTTTTTTATTGAGATTACCGTTCCGCCAGCTACCATTGACGTAAATATCAGCCCTACAAAAATTGATATTAAGTTTCAGGACGACAGAATGATATACGCATTTTTGAATGCTTCGGTAAAAAAAACGCTGGGAACGCTTTCCTTGATTCCGCAAATAGATTTTAACTATGACCCTCAGTATGATTTTTCGGGAATTAAACCCAAAGATGAGGTAAAACCGCCCACATTAACACTAAATCCTAATTATAATCCGTATAGTTCTAAAACTGAAAAAAAAACCACTCCATCCGATTCGTGGGAGCAGTTTCTTTCGGGGTTAAAAAACGAAACCATAACCCCTCCTTCTGTTGAACCTGAAAAAATAGTGTTTGCCGAAGAATCTAAAGATACTGAAGAGGTTATTGATGAAACTCAATTCAAATGTTTATTTTTTTCTGAAGCCTATTTACTATTTATTTGGAAAGATAGTTTACAAATCATTGATGTAAAATCGGCTCGGGAGCGGATTCTGTTTGAGCATTTTTTGAATGCTTTAGAAAAAGCGCCTATTGTGATTCAACAAAGTATATTTCCTGAAACGATCACCTTATCGGCAAGCGCCGCCGAAATAGTAAACGACATCTTGCCCGAACTGCGTACTTTGGGTTATGAGTTAGAGCAAATGGATAGAACCTCTTTCGCTGTAAACGGCACTCCGATTGAAGAGGAAAATTGCGAAGTACAACAAGTTATTGAACAATTTGTAGAGATGTACAAAACGCATCAATTTTTACACAAAACCGACAAGAACAGCGCCATTGCCAAGAGCTTGGCGAAACAGAAGTGCAGTTCTAAATTACAAATAACTTCAGAACCTGAGCAGCAGGCATTTATTAAACAGTGGCTTCAGTGTACAGTACCTCAAATATCTCCATCAGGGAAAAAAGTGGCGAAAATTTTTACAGCGGATGAGATTAGGAAGATATTTGAGTGATGTTCTGCTACTTATTATCATTATTCCACTCTTCTATCTGACTTTTTTTATATCAATTATGAAAAAAATTATTAATTTGCAGCATCTTTAATGAGAGTTTTTCACTAATATCGAATATAGTAACTTAAATTTTTACATAATGAAAAAAATCGTACTGTTTTTATCCTTTACATTATTTATATTCAGTGTTTGTAATGCACAAACATCAGACTTTGATTTGTACAAAGCGCTGGATTGCATAAACAAAGATAGTCTTATGCGCACTGTGCAGGATTTGGAAAATTTTGAAACCCGATTATGTACACGCACTATTGGGCAAAACAAGCAAGTAGCAGAATATATTATGAATCGTTTGAAGAAATATGGTATTGCAGATGCCCGAATAGATTCTTTCTACGTTTCAGGATATACATGGTCAGGCTATTATGCTCAAAATATGTATAATGTTTTGGGGTCGTTAAAAGGGAGTGGAAACACCGATTCAACAGTAATTATTGGGGCGCATTTAGATGCCATCTCTTTCATTGGCGATTACCCCGATTGGATTCTTACCCCTGATGCTTCGCCCGGCGCAGACGACAATGCTACCGGTTGTGCTATAATGATTGAAATGGTAAGAGTGATTCATGAAAATCATTTAACCCCCTATCATAATATTGATTTCATGGCTTACGATGCCGAAGAGGTTGGGTTAATGGGCTCGAAATATGATGCCAAAAAAAGACGAAATGCAAACGAAAATATTATTGTCATGTTGAATAATGATATGGTTGCCTATCAACCGTCACATCTGCCATGGCAAGTAAATTTGTTTAAATATGCCAACGCTCCTGAGGTTGCAGAAAAAGCCAGACAAGCATGTTTAGATTATACTTCAGTAACCCCTTTTGTAATATCTATAAACAATGAAGCCAGTGATAGTTATCCCTATTTCCAAGAAAACTATCAGGCAATTTTCACACAAGAACACTATGCCCCACAAAATACTCACTTTCATCATCCTGATGACATCTCCGAAAATTATAATTTTGACTATTGCCAACAAATTGCAATAATGAATTTTGTTGTACTTGCAGATTATGCCATTATGGATTCTGCCTCCTTTGTTTCTATTCTCTCGAATAAAAAAATTGAAAACTATATTGATCTATATCCTATTCCTGCAAACAATTTTATCAGCGTGCAGAGCTATAACAATATTAAAATTGATAGAATAACTATTTTAGATTTCTCCGGCAGAATGATCGAATCTTTATCAAATAATATGCAACAAAATATTATTCGTTTGGATAACTACAAAAGTGGAATCTATTTTATGGTTTTCTATACTGATAAAGGAATGATTTCCAAGAAAATAATCAAACTATAGCATTTATTCTAATAACATATATATAAAACTAATTTATCGTGAATATTATTGATGAATTTCGCAGTTATCGCGCAAAAATGAATCAAGTAATTTTAGAAGAAGATAACCTCTTTTTTAAGCGGTTTTTTAATTTAGATACAAGAACTTTCGAAGAGGGCGCATTGGATGCTAAAACAAAAGAGATGCTCGGATTGGTCGCTTCGTTGGTGTTGCGTTGCGATGATTGCGTGAGATATCATATTGAAAAATGCCACGAATTAGGCGTAACCCGTGCGCAATTTTTTGAAATTCTCTCTATTGGAAATTTAGTAGGTGGCTCTATTGTCATCCCACACACGAGACGAGCTATTGAATATTGGGACTTGCTCTAAAGTAAAACATTATTCAATTCCCAAATCTAAAATCTAAAATCCCATCCTCATTCCCCCAAAATAGTATCTTTGCACTCTCAAAAACAACAACTCTTTTATGAAACAATACCTTGACCTCCTGCAACATATCATTGATACTGGAGCTTTTAAAGATGACCGTACCGGAACCGGAACCCAAAGTATTTTCGGTTATCAAATGCGTTTTGACTTGCAAGAGGGATTTCCGGTGTTAACTACAAAAAAATTGCATCTGCGTTCTATTATCTACGAATTGCTGTGGTTTCTAAAAGGAGAAACAAATATTAAATACTTGCACGACAATAACGTAACAATTTGGGATGAATGGGCGGATGAAAACGGAGATTTGGGTCCCGTGTACGGAAAACAATGGCGCAATTGGACAACTGCAGATGGTAAAACTATTGACCAAATTTCAGAATTAATAACATTGATTCAAAAAAATCCCGACTCTCGAAGAATGATTGTGAGCGCTTGGAATGTGGGTGAGGTGGACAAAATGAAACTCCCACCTTGCCATGTACTCTTTCAGTTTTATGTGAACCAGGGCGAAATCTCCTGCCAACTCTATCAGCGAAGCGCCGATGTGTTTCTCGGCGTGCCGTTCAACATCGCTTCATACGCACTGCTACTCATGATGATAGCACATGTTTGCAAACTCAAACCGAGATACTTTATCCACACTTTCGGCGATGCACACCTCTACTCAAATCATTTGGAACAAGCTAAATTACAACTCTCCCGTACTCCAAAAACATTACCCAACATGAAGATAAACAGAGAAGTAAACTCTATTTTTGACTTCCGGTTTGAAGATTTTACATTAGAAAATTATAACCCAGACCCACATATTAAAGCGGAGGTAGCAGTATGAGAAAGAAGTTAGAAGTTAGAAGTTAGAAGTTAGAAGCTAGAAGCCAGAAGCCGGAAGCCAGAAGTAACTTGTAACTTGTAACTCGTAACTCGTAACTCGTAACTAAAATTAAACCCATTAACCACTAACCACTAATCATTAACCATTAATCATTAACCATTAACCACTAATCATTAATCATTAATCACTATGAAAAAAATCCTCATCACCGGCGGTGCCGGATTTATCGGCTCACATGTTGTTCGTTTATTTGTAAATAAATATCCTCATTATGAGATTTTTAATTTAGATAAATTGACCTACGCAGGAAACTTGGACAATCTGCAAGATATGGAGAATAAGCCAAATTATCACTTCATTAAAGCCGATATTGTGGAGGGCGAAAAGATATTGGCGCTTTTCAAGGAGCATCGGTTTGATGGCGTAATTCACTTGGCTGCAGAGTCGCACGTGGATCGCTCTATTGAAAGTCCGATGGAGTTTATTTTCACTAATGTTGTGGGAACGGTAAATCTGCTGAATGCTGCACGTGTCATTTGGAAAGACACTGAGAACAATCGTTTTTATCATATCTCTACCGATGAAGTGTATGGATCGCTGGGAGAGACCGGCGCATTTACGGAAACCACGCCTTATGACCCGCACAGCCCCTATTCCGCCGCAAAAGCTTCTTCCGATCATTTTGTGCGTGCTTATCACGACACTTTTAAACTACCAACAGTAATCTCTAATTGTTCAAACAATTATGGACCTAATCAGTTTCCCGAAAAATTGCTCCCGCTCTTCATTCACAATATAAAAAATAAAAAAAATCTTCCGGTTTATGGACAAGGAATTAATGTTCGCGATTGGTTGTACGTGGAAGACCACGCCGCCGCTATTGACCTCATTTTCCATAAAGGAAAAACAGGAGAAACCTACAACATTGGCGGAAACAACGAATGGAAAAACATTGACTTGATTAAGAAGTTGATAGAGATTATGGACAGAAAGTTGGGACGTTCTAACGGAGAATCTTTAGCATTGATCACTTACGTTACCGACCGTGCCGGACACGACCTACGTTACGCTATTGATGCCACCAAACTGAAAACCGAACTCGGCTGGGAACCTCAAATAAAATTCACCGAAGGGTTTGAAAAGACAGTGGACTGGTATTTAGAAAACGAAATATGGTTGCAACGGATTGTGAGCGGAGAGTATAGGAGGAGTGAGTAGTGAAATTGAAGAAGTTAGAAGCCAGAAGTCAGAAGCCAGAAGTCAGAAGTATGAATAATTAACCCCTTAACCACTAACCACTAACCACTAACCACTAATCATTAATCATTAACCACTATATGAAAATCCTTATCATCGGCGCCGGAGCGGCAGGCATTGAAGCCGCAGTAACTTTATCAAAGTTAGGCTATGAAATTACACTTTTAGAAAAAGAGAGCCAAACAAACACAAACTTGCGTAATAAAATGTTGCTTTTTCCCGATTTTTCGGAAGCGGAGAGATTAGTAAAAGAGTTTGACAGGAAACTGTTTGAAGAAGTTATTACTCCTTATTACAATACAGAAGTGGTTGGTCTTGAGCAAAAGAAAACCATTTGGATAGCCACCGATGCTAATCAAACAACGTATCAGGCAGATGCTGTTCTAATAGCCACCGGTTATACGCCCTTTGATGCCACCCGAAAAGAAGAATATGGGTATGGCATTTATAATGGGGTAATTACTTCGTTGGATTTGGAAGAGATGTTTAGAAAAAATAATATTACTAATGCTTTCGGAGAAACTCCGAAAAAGGTCTGTTTTTTGCAATGTGTCGGCTCACGCGATGAAAAATCGGGAAATAATTATTGTTCAAAGATTTGTTGTATTACTGCTGTAAAACAAGCCATTGAACTAAAAAAGATCTCTCCGAAAACAGAAATATACATTTTCTATATGGATTTACGGATGTGGGGGCAGGGTTACGAAGAGCTTTACCGTGAAGCGCAGGAGCAATATGGTATCTATTTCATTCGAGGAAGAATTTCTGAAGCTGCAGCTACTTTCGACGGAAAAATCCAAATAAAATCGGAAGACACTTTGATGGGGCTCCCCTTAAGAATGACACCCGATTTATTGGTGTTGATGACCGGCATGGAGCCCTCGAAAGGCACCAAACTATTGGCAAGTTGTTGTAATTGTGAAGAAGAGTATGGATTTTTCAAAACCATAAATCCCATTTTCGCAGACCAAAAAACAAGTCATGCGGGGCTTTTTGCGGCGGGTACCTGCAAACGCCCCATGAGCATTCCGGATGTTTTGGCGGATGCACGCGCAGCGGCGGTAGATATTGACGAATATTTGAAAAACTCTTAAAATTTATACTTTCGCGACTTGTTAATAAGAGGCCCTGTAGTTCAATGGATAGAACGAAAGTTTCCTAAACTTTAAATTCGAGTTCGATTCTCGGCGGGGCTACAACTAAAAATGTTAATGATTTAATTTTTCACACTATTAACTATTTATATTTTTGTATTTGCACCACATTTGCATTCATTTGATTGCATTTGATTTTATTATTTTGAAAAAATATTATTTTTGCCGTGCGATAGGTGCAACCGTTTTAAGTATAAATCGTGGGCGTATTGTTCCAGCCACAATTTTGTGGCTTTTTTTATTTCAGTCAGAAATTCAATGTGCCATTCTTGCCAATCGTGCTAAATCTATAGGCTGTTTCTTTTGTAAGACATACTTTTTCACTTAATTAATCCTTGCCAAAGTTTCCTCATTCCCACAGTTGCCTTTTCCTTTATAAAATGCACGATTTTAGCAATGGGTTGTACCTCTTTGGGGTCAATCACGTAAATTTGAGCATCTTGTCTGGCGGAGTAGAGTAGTCCTGCGGCAGGATATACATTTAGCGATGTGCCGATAATGATGATGATCTCTGCCTCTGCCACAATTTCCGCTGCCCGATGAATTAACGGCACATCTTCGCCGAACCAAACAATGAAAGGGCGCAGCAACTCCCCATCCTCTGCCAAATCTCCAAATTGAAAAGTCTCGTAACCAATATCTTTCACATGTTTTTTTTGGTTGTCGCTGCACACTTTAGTGAGTTCGCCATGAAGATGGATAATTTGGGTTGATCCGGCGCGTTCGTGCAGATTATCTACATTTTGAGTAACCACCGTTACATCGTAATACTCCTCTAATTGGGCGATGATTTTGTGGGCTTCGTTCGGCTCTACGTTGGCCAGCTGTATTCTACGCTGGTTGTAAAAGTCTATCACTAATTCCGGATTTTGGTACCAGCCCTCAATACTTGCTACTTCCATCACGTTGTAGTTTTCCCACAGCCCGTCACTGTCTCTAAAAGTGCTGATGCCACTCTCGGCGCTCACGCCCGCGCCGGAAAGAACTACTAATTTTTTTTTCATAATATAATTATTACAGTGTATTCTTGTAATTTTCTAAATATAAGCATATTAACTTTTTTGAGTACGCTTACAATCTCAATCGTCTTCAAAAAGTTCTTCCAAATCAATAACCAACCCTTCTAAAGTTTGTACGGGTACTTGGGTTGTTTTGTATAGAACTTCGTAGGTTGTTCCATTATCATATTTTCCGTCATCTTGTAAGAGGAAAACGGTTACCGCTTTATCATTAGGAAAAATCACCCAATACTCTTTCACACCGGATCTCTCATACAGAGAGAACTTTAAGTTCAAATCTCTTTTACCTGTGCTTGGGGAGTTTACCTCCACCACTAAATCGGGCGCTCCGATGCAGCCTCTGTCATCTAATTTGGAAGGGTCACAAATTACGCAAATATCGGGCTGAACCACATCGAAAATTTTGTCGTCTTCTGTTTCACCATTTCTAGGCAAACGCACATCAAACGGAGCCGTATAGATTTTGCATTTTGCTTTTCGCTTGCGAATGTAAGACCAAGCTCTGACAATGAAAGGAGGTATAACAGCCGCATGCTCCCGTGCTGGCGCTGAGAATAAATGGACTACGCCATCAATAATTTCCCGCATTAGATCATCTGTCCATAATAAATAATCGGCATAAGAATAGCGGCGTTGTGTTACATAAGCGATGGGCGGTTCTTCTACAGAAGTTTGCTTTTCGACATCAAGTGTGTCATTTTTAATGATTTGATCATCATTTTTCTCTGATTTTTTCATAATGATTTTATTTTAATTCAACGCAGCAAATAAACAAAAAAATGAGTACAAATGTGTTAAAAGCGCTGTCTTAGAAGTCAAAATATTTAACCACGAGGCGCACTAAGTTAAATTACTGATTTTAAACTATTTTGTTTCAACGCTCAGTATTTCATTTACAATTACCTCTTTTTTTATATTCGCTAAAAAAACCTTATGCTTGGGTGGAAATACGTCTTTCGCAATAGACATTGGTATTGGTACAATAAACTTTTTGCCCTGCACGGTAATGTCGTATCGAGCGGTAATCCTATCAGGCAAATTACCCGGATTGTTTATTTTTAAGATTAAAAGTTTGTCTTCAGGGTTTGTTTGTAGCGCTAATTCTTTAATATAAAAATCCCCCACTTGCTTATTTTTAATTATTGAGGAATAATTTTCCATACCACTTGCAATATCTTGATTAAAAGCAAAATGTGTTGTTGTTTTAAAATCGTTAATCCACTTTTCATCTTTACTTCTGTCGGGCAGAATATCGCTATAGTTTTGCAATAAAAAATCGGCAATTTTATAAGCAGTAACAATAGCTCCATAAGTTGTTGTGTGCAATGCACTGCTGTACTCATTATTGAATGCTTCAACAGTATAAAGATTTGTATCGTAGGGTTGTTGAAAGTCAAGCCACTTTACATTCGGATATTTATTAAACTCTTCGTACAGTATCTTTTTCAGCAAGTCGTAATTTGAAAAAGCCTTATAGTGCATAGGCACGGTAAGCATCATCAATTTAATATCTTTTTCCTGACAAAGTTCCGTAATTTTTCTCAAATACTTTTTATTGGCATCATTAATAACGATATTTTCACACTTTAAGGGGGGTCCAATACTGTCATATTTTGCCAAAGTTGTATCTTGCATAAAATTACTGCCATGTAAAAAACGTCCTAAATCCAATTTCATCCTATCCGGATTTTTATCTTTCCCTACATTTTTAACATTATAACCAATTCTTTCGGTATCTGTTAGTAAAAATGAGTGATTTCTGATTGTTGGCGACCATGCTTTTACCCAATCATCACTTTTAAAGAGAAAAAACATATCATACAATCGTTGCATGTTCCGTTTTTTAGATTCAAAACTTTGTATTCTTCCCCACTCCAATCCCATTTCATTTCCATAAAAACAAAAAGTTTCTATAATTACTATTTTTGGAGTAGTATATCTTAATACCTCTTTCAGATTAAAATACATATCGTTAATACTGGCGCCGGGAGTATTGAGAATAAAACAGTTTGTGTTTGTAGTTTGCGATAAAATAAAAGGTTCAATTCCTGCCGAAGCATGCGAATTGCCAAGAATAAGAATATCCACATCCTTTTTCCCTTTTTCAGTAAACTTATAAAAAGATCGCCATTTCCTTTGAACATGGTTGTTTATTTGGTCTCCAACAAAATATTCTTTTTTATCGGTAAAAATTACTACTGCCAAAATGGCAAAAAAGAGTATTAATATTTTTACTGAAAAAGTAATCCACGAGAATTTTTTTTCAATTTTTTCTATATTTTTTGCAGATGGTTCTTGCTTAATGGGCTGCGTATGCTTGTAATATTTTTGTTTTTTCATCTCTTTTAAAATTGAAAATAAATAAATGAATGTTCGTTACCTGTGCCATATTGTCCAAAAAACACAATTGAAAGCACCAATACAATATAAAAGATCCAACGTAAAATTCCGGGAATTTTATAAAAACCGGTTTCTATTATTTCTCCTTTCCACTCCCAAATGATCTCTTTCAGAAGCAAGATTCCCAAGAGGATGAATGATATTTTCAGCTCTGCTTCATTAAGTCCGAAGTTTATGATTTCATTGATATGACTAAATCCAAGATTCATAAAACCGTCCATTGCGGCGTTAAATCCTTTTGCGCGGAAAAAAATGAGCGATATTGCCCATGCAGTGAAAATGATCAATGATTTGAAAACGTGTGGCAAGAATTTTTCTCTTTCTATGGACAGTTTTTTGCTATTAAGAGTAAGAATAGGGTCTAGTAATATCAAAAACAATGCATTGAGTGTTCCCCAGATCACGAAGTTCCATGAGGCTCCGTGCCACAACCCACTTATTGCAAACACGATAAGTATATTGAGAATGGTGCGTGCGTGTCCTTTACGACTTCCTCCAAGAGGTATATAAACATAGTCCATAAACCATGACGAGAGCGAAATATGCCAGCGTTTCCAGAAGTTACCGAAAGAAGTTGACAGATATGGACTTTTGAAGTTTTTCATCAGATTAAAACCAAACAAAGTTCCTACACCTCGTGCAATGTCGGAATATGCCGAGAAGTCAGCATACAATTGGAAAGCGAAGAAAATCACACCCAAAACCATCGGGAAACCGTTTGCCGCAGTGGGGTTGTCATAAACCTTTTCAACCAAAACCGCAAGACGGTCGGCAATCATAATTTTTTTAAAAAACCCCCATGCCACAAGTAACATTGCAGAGCGAAAGGCTTCATAATCCGGCTTTTTTAAAGTTCCAAATTGCGGCAGGAAGTTTTTAGCCCTTTCAATAGGACCTGCTACAAGTTGCGGAAAAAAGCTTACAAAAGCGAAAAATTGTATCCAATCTTTTGCAGGCTCAGCCTGTTTTCGATACATATCAAGCGTATAGCTTAAAGTTTGGAAAGTATAGAAACTGATTCCCACCGGCAGCACTATGTTTAGTGTAGTGTGTGACAAATGGAAGTTAAACAAAGCAAACATGTCAGCAAGAGTGTCGGCAAAAAAATTAAAATATTTAAAAACTCCCAGAAAACTGATATTGACAACCACACTTACCCATAGCCAAAATTTCTTTTTTCGTAGAATCTCTTTAAGGGCAACGGGGTTTTCGACGGCAATAGATTCATCTTGGTTGAGTTTATACAGGTGTTTTCCTAAAAGATAATCCATCAATGAACTGATAATGATAAGCGAGAGAAACCGCCAATCCCACCAGCCGTAAAACACATAACTTACTGTAAGCAGAAACAGGTTACGAAGTTTGACTTTTTTTCTGTTGAAAAGACTCCAATAGAGGATAAATACGAGCGGCAAAAAAACCGCAAAAGCAAATGAATTAAATAGCATTATATCAATATATTGATTTTTAATTTTTTAAGGAGACACTCCAAAACTCACCAATAACGCAGCAAATAAACAAAAAAATGAGTACATATTTATAAAATCTTTATATTTCTACTAAAGTAACAATGTATAAAATACCGTTTTTTTATTTTTATGCTTAAACTCTTTAAATCTTATATTTTTGCCGCCTAAAAAAAATAATAGATATGAAACAACTTATTGAATGTGTTCCTAATTTCAGTGAAGGACGTAATTTAGAGATTATTAAACAGATAACAGACGTTATCGAAAAGTCGGAAGGGGTAAAACTGTTGGATGTGGACCCCGGATTTTCCACCAACAGAACCGTAGTTACTTTTGTTGGCGCTCCCGATGCGGTGATAAACACTGCCTTTCAGGTAATTAAAAAGGCGCAGGAATTGATAGATATGCGCCAGCATCACGGCGACCATCCGCGCTTTGGGGCTACCGACGTGTGCCCGTTGGTTCCGGTGGCGAACATCTCGATGGAGGAAACGGCAGAATATGCCCGCAAATTAGCCAAAATGGTGGGAGAAGAGTTGAAAATTCCAATCTATTGTTACGAAAATGCAGCCTTTGAAGAGAAAAGGAGAAACTTGGCAAACTGCCGCCGTGGGGAGTACGAAGGGCTAAAAGAGAAACTGCTCAATCCCGAATGGAAACCAGACTTTGGTCCCGCAGAGTTTAATGACTCTGTTGCTAAAAGTGGCGCAACCGCCATTAGCGCCCGCGATTTTTTAATTGCCGTGAACTTTAATTTGAATACCACCTCCACCCGCCGCGCCAACGCCATCGCTTTCGACGTGCGCGAAATGGGACGCCCGAAAAGAGAAGGAAACCCTATCACCGGAAAAATTATGAAAGATGAAAACGGAAACAATATTATGATTCCGGGGACTCTCAAAGGAACTAAGGCTATTGGCTGGTTTATTGAAGAATACGGAATTGCGCAAGTCTCCATGAATATTACCAATACTTCCGAAACACCACTGCATATTGCTTTTGAAGAGGTGCGGAAAAAAGCCGAAGAGCGCGGTATCCGCGTTTCCGGAACTGAAATCGTTGGGCTCGTTCCTAAAAAATCGTTGATGGATGCCGGTTTCTACTTCCTGAAGAAACAACAACGCTCGTTGGGCATTGACGAAAAAGAAGTAATGAAAATAGCCGTGAAATCTATGGGATTGGATGACCTAAAGCCGTTTGACCCCGCGGAAAAAGTAATTGAATATCTATTGGAGAAAGAGCAATCCTCCAAAAAATTGATGGATATGACCTGCTCAGGGTTTGCCAATGAAACCGCTTCTGAGAGTCCGGCGCCGGGCGGTGGGTCTATCTCTGCCTACATGGGTGCGTTGGGCGCGGCGTTGGGCGCAATGGTGGCAAACCTCTCTTCGCACAAACCCGGATGGGACGAACGCTGGGAAGAGTTTTCCGACTACGCCGTGAAAGGACAAAAACTGAAAGATGAACTGATTTGGTTAGTAGATGAAGATACACATTCTTTCAACCTGATTATGAATGCTATGGGAATGCCCAAAGGAAACGATGAAGAGAAGACGGCTCGCAAAAAAGCGATGGAAGAAGCCACCAAATACGCCATCGAAATCCCTTTCAGAACGGTACAACGCGCTTACGAAGTTTTTGACCTTTGCCAAGCAATGATTGAGAAAGGAAACCCCAATTCCGTTACCGATGCCGGAGTGGGCGTGCTATGCGCCAAAGCCGCGGTAATAGGCGCCTACTTAAATGTACGTATCAACGCCGCAGGTTTGGAAGACAAAACCTTTGCGGAAAATATGGTGGCAAAAGCGAAAGATTATGTTGAAAAAGCAACGGATAGAGAACGTGAACTGATGTTGAAAGTGGAGAATATTATTGGATAATATTTCAATAGTTTCTAAGAAAATAGCTAAATAAAATATCAAAATCCCGAATTATTATAATTTCGCGCCAAAATTAACACTATGAAAGTATTGATGTTTGGGTGGGAGTTTCCCCCGCACATTGCAGGTGGTCTAGGTACCGCTTGTTACGGACTTACAAAAGGATTGGCAAAAAACAATGTGGATGTGCTTTTTGTGATGCCTAAGGCTTCCAAAGATGAAGATGAAACTTACGTGAAAATTATCAATGCCAGCGATGTAGAAGTGAACACACGGTTCACGCATTTGCATACTTTTTCTGAAAATGTGCAATTTTTGGAAGTAGAGTCAAAATTGGTGCCTTATATCGGTTTGGACGAGTATTATCATATTGTTGACCAATTGCATAGCGGCGTTTTTGAAGAAGAAGAGATGGGCGAAAAACGAAAATATGAGTTCTCCGGAAAATATACCCAAAACCTGATGAACGAAATTGAACATTATGCCATTGTGGCTGCGGAGATTGCACGCAATTATGAGTTCGACATTATCCATGCTCACGACTGGCTCACCTACAAAGCAGGTATTGCTGCCCGAAAGGTGAGCGGAAAACCATTGGTGGTTCACATTCACGCCACCGAATTTGACCGCTCAAGCGAACACAATAGAAACGACATCGTTTACGGTTTGGAAAGATATGGAATGAACGAAGCAGATGCTGTTTGTGCAGTAAGCGATCTGACCCGAAATATTGTGATTCAAAAGTATGGAGTCTCTGCTGAAAAAGTATTTACGCTGCACAATGCGGTGGAACCTACCGGAAAACAAGTGGTTCGTGAAAAATATGTGGAAGAAAAAATAGTAACTTTTTTAGGGCGTGTAACTTTCCAAAAAGGACCCGAATATTTTGTGGAAGCTGCCAAAAAAGTGCTGGAAAAAGTTCCTAACGTGCGTTTTGTGCTTGCCGGAGATGGCGACAAGATGGCGCAAACCATCAGTCGCGTTGCCGAATTGGGAATTGCAGACCGTTTCCATTTTACAGGCTTTTTAAGAGGTTCCGACATTGACTTGATGTTTGGCATGAGCGATGTATATGTAATGCCCTCTATTTCAGAACCGTTCGGCATATCACCTTTGGAAGCGATGCAAGCGCACGTACCCACCATCATTTCAAAACAATCGGGGGTGGCCGAAGTGCTTACTCATGCTATTAAAGTGGATTTTTGGGATATTGACGGCATGGCCGACGCTATCTACGGAATTGTCAATTATCCCGCGCTATCCCATTTTTTTGCCGTAAAAGGAAAAGAGGATGTGGATAATTTGAAATGGGAGCATGTTGCAAAAAAACTGAAAGGAATTTATGAACATACCATTGATGTTGTGATAACTATTAAGAGTTAAGTGGGTTTTGAAAGAAAAATAGTGTAAGCTACAAACTTAATATGCAAATTGATTCTTTTATAATCAAACAATTAGCCCAAAATTGTGGTTTTGACTTATGCGGGATAGCAAAAGCAAAACCCCTTTCTATTGCAAAAGAACGTTTTGAAAATGCAGTAGCCAATAATTTTCATGCTAAAAAAGAGTATTTGGAACGCGATATTGAAAGACGTTTTCATCCTGCTTTATTATTCGATAATTGTAAAACGGTGATTGTTTGTGGATTTAATTATAATATGAGAGAGAGGGCATGCGAGAAGCGGGAAAGCGCTCACCGTACTCAAAACAATCTTGAGAAATATAAGATTTCGAAATACGCGCAAATCAAAGATTACCATGTGTTTATGAAAGAAAAATTGGAACGGTTGGCGCAGGGGTTGAAAGATAAATATGGAGATTTTAATTATAAAACCACAGTGGATTCTTCAACAATATCTGAAAAAGCATGGGCAGTTCAAGCAGGGGTTGGCTATTATGGAAAAAATGGAATCATTCAAACTTCTCTCGGCTCTTTTGTTTTTTTGGGTGTTTTATTGATAGACAAAGATGTAGATAAGTACGAAGAACCAAGCAATAGAAATTGCGGAAATTGTTGCTTGTGTATGGCTGCCTGCCCAAATCGGGCAATTATTGCCCCCTATTGTGTTGATAGCAACCGTTGTATATCAACTATTAATTTAAATAAAAATGAAACAAACTTTTCAAGTATCGCACAATATGGTTGGATCGTTGGTTGTGATGAATGTCAGGAGGTTTGCCCAAACAATAAACAAGCGCCAATAAGTAAAGAAGCTCTTGCACTACAGGCTTCATTTTTTGATAATCAAAACAAGATTTTAGAAACGCTGACACCCGAATCGTTCGAATGCAATTTTAAGGATACTAATATCTATAAGCTTAAGTATGAGGGACTAAAAATAAGGATGGAAGCCGTTGAGAATTATTTTCAAATACAACAGAATCGGTTTTGTTAAAAAACACAAAAAGATATTTTTCCCCCCTTTTTTTTGCTATATTTGCAGACTTTTTGAAAAAACAGATTATTTTTGACTATGAGCGATTTAGAAAACAAAGATCTCCAACAACCTGAAGAATATACTGCAGAAAACATCCAAGTTTTAGAAGGACTTGAGGCGGTGCGCAAACGTCCTGCAATGTATATTGGGGACGTGAGCGAAAGGGGATTACACCATTTGGTGTATGAAGTAGTGGATAACTCCATTGATGAAGCATTGGCAGGACATTGTAACCATATTGTCGTTACAATTCATAAAGATAACTCTATTTCTGTGTTGGACAATGGGCGAGGAATTCCTACCGACTTTCACGAAAAAGAGAAACGATCAGCCTTAGAAGTAGTACTTACCGTGCTACACGCAGGCGGAAAATTCGACAAAGATTCATATAAAGTCTCCGGCGGATTACACGGCGTAGGCGTTTCGTGCGTAAATGCTCTCTCCGAACATTTAAGAGCTGAAGTGTTCAGAAACGGAATCCACTATATGCAAGAGTTTAAGTATGGGAAACCTGTGTATCCGGTAAAAGAAATAGGACAAACAGACCAGCGGGGAACGTTGGTTTGGTTTAAACCTGACCCCGAAATTTTTATAACTTTAGAATATAAATTCAGCACCCTATCCACACGTTTAAAAGAACTTGCGTTTTTGAACAGAGGAATTACTCTCGAAATTATTGATGAACGTGATGAAAAAGAGAACGGAGAGTTTTTGAAAGACCAATATTATTCAGAAGAAGGGCTGAAAGATTTTATCAGTTATTTGGATGGCGGACGTGAGAAGATTATGGAACATCCCATCTATATGGAAGGAGAAAAAGAAAATGTTCCGGTGGAAGTGGTAATGCAATACAATACCTCTTTTACTGAAAATATCCACTCTTATGTGAACAATATCAACACGATAGAAGGAGGCACACACCTTGCAGGGTTTCGACGTGCTTTAACCAGAACACTGAAAAAATATGCAGATGAAAGTAAGATGTTGGAAAAATTGGAGAAACAAAAAATAGAGATCTCCGGCGACGACTTTCGCGAAGGACTGACAGCCATTATTTCAGTGAAAGTGGCAGAACCTCAATTTGAAGGACAAACCAAAACCAAATTGGGCAATAATGAAGTGATGGGGATTGTGGATCAAATGGTGGGAGAAATGTTACGCAATTATTTGGAGGAAAACCCAAAAGATGCGAAAGAGATTGTGAATAAGGTGATTTTGGCAGCAACGGCTCGCCATGCAGCCCGAAAAGCACGCGAATTGGTGCAACGTAAAAATGTGTTCGGAGGAGGAGGACTCCCAGGAAAACTATGGGATTGCTCTTCCAAAAAATCGGAAGAGTGCGAACTCTACTTGGTGGAGGGAGACTCCGCTGGAGGAACTGCCAAACAAGGACGAGACAGCAAATTTCAAGCAATCCTTCCCTTGAGAGGCAAAATTCTCAACGTGGAAAAAGCAATTCCACACAAAGTCTTTGATAGCGAAGAGATTAAAAATATTTATACCGCTTTGGGAGTTAGCATTGGTACAGAAGAAGACAGCAAAGCACTCAATTTGGAAAAATTGCGCTACGGTAAAATTATCATCATGACCGATGCTGACGTGGACGGAAGCCATATCGCTACGTTGATACTCACTTTTTTCTTTCGCTATATGAAAGAACTTATAGAGTTTGGACACGTTTACATTGCTACTCCACCACTCTATTTGATAAAAAAAGGAAAACAGGAACAATATGTGTGGTCAGACAAAGAACGGGAAACCGTTACTGCTGAATTTACTAACAACGGAACTAACATTGCAGGATTGCACGTACAACGCTACAAAGGGTTGGGAGAAATGAACGAAACGCAACTCTGGGATACCACCATGAACCCCGAAACCCGTACCTTGAGGCAAGTTACTATTGATAACTTGACAGAAGCCGACAGAGTATTTGCTATGCTGATGGGCGATGAAGTGCCGCCAAGAAGAGAGTTTATTGAGAAAAATGCACATTATGCGAAAATTGATATTTAAAGAATTAAAATAATCCAAAATCCAAAATCCAAAATTTGAAGATTATATATGGAAGAATTTAATACACCTAAGCCTATCATTTCATTAAAAAATATTGATATTTATCAAAAAAAATTGATGATTTTGAATAATATTACAATTACCATCAACAAAGGAGAAGTTGTTTATTTGATAGGAAAAACAGGTACGGGAAAATCTTCCATTCTCAAACTTCTAATCGCCGATGAAAAAGCCCATGGTGAACATGCTGAAATTGTAGGTTATGATTTGAAAACTATTAAAAATAAACAGATCCCATTTTTACGTCGTAAATTGGGAGTTATCTTTCAAGACTACCAACTTCTATCAGAAAAAACAGTTTTTGAAAATTTGGGAAATGCCCTTAAAGCTATTGGGTGCAAAGAAAAAGATGAACGTTATGAAAGAGTTATGAAAGCACTTGATATGGTTGGGCTGGGAACCAAACACTTTAAATATCCACACCAACTTTCAGGGGGAGAGCAGCAACGCGTGTGTATTGCACGATCATTGCTTAACGACCCGGAACTCTTGATTGCAGACGAACCCACCGGAAACTTAGACCCCATTACTTCTGAAGAAATTTTTCAAATATTTCACCACATTAACCAAAAAGGAACCACCGTCTTAATTGCAACACACGACTTCTTGATGATCGATAAATTCCCCTCGCGCTCGTTGCTTATTGAAGATGGTAAAATAATAGATTCAGGATTATGATTTCAGTACTTATTCCAATTTACAATTTTAATGTTGCAAAATTAGTGAAAGACTTGCATGCACAACTTAATTATGCAAACGTGGATTTCGAAATTATTTTGGGCGATGACGCCTCTTCAGAACCTCACGCTAACGATAAATTAATAAACTTACAAGGCGTTTCCTATTTCTCTTTGCCTGAAAATATCGGAAGAGCAAGAATGAGAAATTTATTAGCTGAAAAAGCAAGCTTTCCATGCTTATTATTTATGGACTGTGATGCCGCAGTATTATCTTCCAGCTACATAAATAATTACATTCTAGAAATATCAAGAAACTCAAAACCGGTTTGTATTATTGGCGGAGTAGCTTATCGCCCTCAAAAACCGAACCCAAAATACTATTTGAGGTGGCACTACGGTAAAGAAAGAGAAACCTCAGATGCTACCATTAGAAATCTTAAACCATACAAATCATTTACTTCTTTTAATGCAGTGTTCTCTAAATCAGTATTTGACATTGTGAAATTTGATGAATCATTTTCTACGTATGGAAATGAAGATACTTTTTTTGGAAACCAGTTAAGAAGCGCTAAAGTCCCCGTTGTTCACATTAATAATCCTCTGTATCACGATGGTTTGGATACTAATGAAGATTATTTGAAGAAAGTAGAAACTTCTATTGATAATTTAATCTCATTATTAAATGCAAGGAAAATAGACTCCGGGTTTATTAATGAAAATAAATTGTTGGCTATTTATTTCAAATGCAAAAGCTTAAGGTCTCTTCCTTTTATCAGGATGTTTTACAAATTATTTCTTAACAATATTAGGCAAAAAATATTAAGAAAGCCCTCTATCTTCTGGTTAGACCTCTATAAATTAGGCTATTTAGTGAAAAATTTCTAAATGAAACGAATTGTCATTTCGGTAACCAATGATTTATACAGCGACCAACGCGTAGATAAAGTTTGTAATACGCTTACTCGGATGGGCTTTTTTGTTTTGTTGATCGGAAGATGTTATAGAAATTCCCCAAAACTATCAAATAGAA
Source organism: Bacteroidales bacterium (assembly GCA_031286285.1). Lineage (GTDB taxonomy): Bacteria > Bacteroidota > Bacteroidia > Bacteroidales > WCHB1-69 > WRNX01. The sequence continues at coordinate 27,290 of JAITUN010000218.1, forward strand.
ATTATCAAACCAAACGCTTTCATCTTTTTTTTAAAACCGGCCCCTTTTTTTATGCCGAATTTAACTTCAAATTATTTTTTTATCTATTATTTACAAAAGTTGATATATTGATAGCCAATGATTTAGACACCCTGCTTCCCAATGTGTTTGTGAAAAAAATCAGAAAAAAAAAATTGGTATATGATGCCCATGAATATTTCTGTGGTATCTTAGAGATTCAACATCGTCCACTTGTAAAAAAAATATGGCAGCACATTGAAAGATATTGTTTTCCTAAAACAGATGCGATAATTACTGTAAGCCAATCTATTGCAGAAAAATACAAAGAAGAATACGGGAAAGAAGTAGCGGTGGTAAGAAACATTCCTGTGTTGGATACATTGAGTAAAACTGAGCAACAACCGAATGAGAAACCTGTAATTATTTTGCAGGGCAATGCCATTCACAAAGATAGAGGTGGCGAGGAGATTATTGAAGCCATGCCTTTTATAGATCATGCTAATTTATTGATTGTGGGTCAAGGAGATATGATTCCTGCGATGAAAGAGCGTGTTGTAGCGCTTGGTTTACAGGAAAGGGTTACTTTCACAGGTAGAGTTACACCGGAAATACTCAAAACATACACAGTTTCAGCTGATTTGGGTATTGCCTTTGACAAGAACGTAAGTCCAAATCACTACTATAGTTTACCCAACAAACTTTTTGAATATATCCATGCAGGAGTACCGGTTATTTCGAGTGATTTGCCGGAAAGAAAGCGTATTATTGAAAAATATGGTGTTGGCAAACTCCTTCCGGATTTAGCGCCTCAAACTGTATCCGATACTATAAATTTCATCTTGAAGAATAAGACACTACTTGCTCAATTAAAAGAAAATTGCAAGGCTGCTACCCAAGTACTTAATTGGGAAAACGAAGAAAAAATAATTCAAAAAATATACTCAGATTTTATTTGAAGTTAAAGGGTAATTAAGGATTGTTTCAACAATCTTTTTTGCAGCATTTCCATCTCCATACAAATTTTGGTTGAAACAGGACTCAGGAAGCGAAATCATTTTTTCCACACTATGAATAATATTGCTGTAATCACCCAACGAAAGTATATTACACTGAGAGCTAACTAATTCCGTCCATTCAGTTTCTTCGCGCAATGTAATACATGGTTTTTTTAAAAAATAAGCTTCTTTTTGAAGTCCGCCGCTATCTGTCATTACCAAGATACAATCCATCAACAACGCAATCATGTCTAAATAGCTTACAGGTTCAACGAAATGAATATGTGATTTAGCAAAATTATAGTTCATTTTTTCTAATTTTTCCTTAGTACGTGGATGTAAAGGTAAAATCATTTCGTATTTTTCAGCCACCTTTTCAAGGGCATTGAATATCACTTGTAACTTTTCAGGATTATCAGTGTTTTCAGCACGATGCACAGTAGTTATAATTTTGTACTTGCAATTATTTAACTTCTTGATTTTCTTCCGAAAAAACATCGCAGCATCCAACATCACATCCCCCGTTTTCACAACAAGCGTTGATTTACTAATTAATCTTTCATAATTAAGATTCGCAACTGCTTGGTCAGTTGGTGCAAACAAAATAGTAGCGATTCTATCGGTAAGGATACGGTTAATCTCTTCGGGCATTGCCATATTAAAAGAGCGTAAACCGGCTTCCACATGTGCAATCTTTACATGTAGCTTAGCAGCTGCAAGCGCACCGGCTAAAGTAGAATTTGTATCTCCATAAACTAATACCCAATCCGGATTTTCTTCAACAATAATCGCTTCAATTTTTTCGAGCATTTGACCGGTCATTGCTCCGTGATTTAATCCATTAATATTCAGATTGTAAGTAGGCTTTTGTATCTCCATCTCTTCAAAAAAAATATCCGACATATTGGTGTCGAAATGTTGCCCCGTATGCACTAAAACCTCTTTGATATTTGAAAATTGCTTCATAGCCCGGCTTACTATTGCAGCTTTTACAAATTGTGGGCGTGCACCTACTACAGTTAGAATAGTCATGATACGTAAAATTTTGGTTCTTAAAAAATCTTCATAAGTAAACAATACAGTATCAAATAACTTATAAATGTATAAAAATATTGTCAAAAAAAAAAATATGTATGAGCCATTGCTGTAATATCATGAAAAATAATACCTTTGCCACAATATTGAAATTTATTAATTCTCTTTATTCAATGGATATTAAACACTTATCTCATAACGAAATCAACCGCGAAAAGTGGGATGCCTGCATTAAAAATGCCTGCAATTCTTTAGTGTATGCAGAAAGTTGGTATTTAGATACTGTTTCACCCAAATGGGAAGCGCTGATTTGCGGAGATTATGAATATGTGATGCCGTTGCCGGTCAAGAAAAAATATGGAATCTCTTTTTTAGTACAACCTCCATTGACACAACAGCTTGGTATATTTTCATCAAAAAAAATTGATAAAAAAATGGTAGAATCTTTTATTAAAAAAATACCTTATTTCAGTTATCATTTGTGTTTGAATGAACAAAATCCTTTCTGTAATGGGAGTAAACAACTCAATTTTATTCTGAACTTAAATAATACCTATGATACGCTATCTTCTTCTTACTCAAAAAATATGAAACGAAATCTGAAGAAAGCGATCGATTTTAATATTGAAATAAAAACAGATCTATTACCTATTGATTTCTTTCATTTTTATAATTCTGTTGAGAAAAGTTATCCGGTTGCACCGAATAGAAAGGTCTACTCATTGGTTGAAAATAGTTTTGGGAGAGAAAAAATAACTTTATATGGCGCTTATAGTAGTAATAATGAATTGATATCGGCGCTTTGTTTGCTTCATTCTTCACAAAGATTGATATATTTACTTCCTGTTTCTAATCCTGAGGGAAAAGAAAAGTTAGCGATGTTTAGAATAGTAGATTCTATTATTCACAACTATGCAAATCAAAACTTTATCTTAGATTTTGAAGGCTCTAATGTTGAGAGTGTGGCAAAGATCTATCAAGGGTTTGGCGCCCAATTACAAACTTATTTTCAAGTAAAGCGTTGGAGTATAAATGATTTTGGGAAATATTTATATTAAGCCTTGTTAAGAAAGAATATAGCTAAAATAGATATCCAATGCAAAATATCAAAACAACCCCACCCTTTTATAAACCTGATTCAACTCTTCAACAGTTTTTACTTTTACTTCCCTCGCTTTGCTTCCCATGGAAGGTCCAACAATGCCAAACTCTTCCATTTGATCCATGATTCTTCCGGCACGGTTGTAGCCGAGTTTTAGTTTGCGTTGAATCAATGATGTGGATCCCATTTGCGATTGTACAATTAGCGTAGCTGCTTCCATAAACATATTGTCAATCTCGTTGGTATCAATAAATTCATCTTCGCCACTGCCTTTTCCTTTTTCATCCATAATATATTCAGGGAGTAAGAATGGTTCGGGGTAGGCTTGCTGCTCTTCAATAAAATTGGCGATTCTTTCCACTTCTGGGGTGTCCACAAAAGCGCATTGCAGTCGGATGAGGTCACTACCTGTGGAGAGTAACATATCTCCTTTTCCAATGAGCCGGTCGGCGCCGTTGGCATCTAAAATAGTTTGAGAATCAACTTTTTGTACAACGCGAAATGCCAATCGAGCAGGAAAGTTAGCTTTAATAGAACCTTTAATGATATTCACCGAGGGGCGTTGTGTAGCAATAATAAGATGAATTCCAATAGCTCTGGACAACTGCGCCAAACGTGCAATGGGAACTTCCACTTCTCGCCCTTCAGTCATAATTAAATCAGCAAACTCATCTATAATCAAGACGATGTATGGCATATAGTCATGATCTAAAGCCGGAGAGAGCTTTCTTGAACAAAATTTTTGATTATACTCCTTAATGTTTCTCACTTTAGCCAAATTCAGCAAACCCAATCGTTTATCCATTTCAACACAAAGGGAATTAAGAGTTTGCACCACTTTTTTGGTGTCTGTAATTATGGGGTTATCGGCATCGGGAAGTTTTGCCAAGTAGTGATTCTCAATCACAGAATAGAGGGTAAGTTCAACTCTTTTAGGATCTATCAAAACAAATTTCAATTCTGAGGGGTGTTTTTTATATAGTAATGAGGTAATTATGGCGTTTAATCCTACCGACTTTCCCTGTCCTGTTGCTCCTGCCATGAGCAGGTGCGGCATTTTGGCTAAATCTACGACAAAAGGCTCATTACTAATAGTTTTTCCGAGTCCAATCGGTAAATCAAATTTATTATTTTGAAATTTATCGGAATGGATAATCTCTTTCATAGAGACCAACTGCGCATTTTTATTAGGCACTTCAATACCAATAGTTCCTTTTCCGGGAATTGGGGCAATGATACGAATACCCAGCGCAGCCAAATTCAGTGCAATATCATCTTCAAGGTTTTTAATTTTAGCGATACGAATCCCGTCGGCAGGTACAATTTCGTACAAGGTAACCGTAGGTCCCATAGTTACCGAAATTTGCTTGATAAAAATCCCGAAATGCTTGAGTGTGGTTTCAATTTTATCTTTGTTTTCCATCAACTCAGCCATGATCGTATCCTTGTCTATCTCTTTAATCTCGTAGTTATTCAACAAATCGAGGCTTGGGAATTTGTACATAGACAAATCTAATCGTGGGTCAAAGTCTTCCAAGGGCAAGTTATCCATTATCTCTTCATCATCGTTTATTCCTGTTATTCCGAGCGAAGCGAAAAACCTTGAAGTATCATCATTTTCATCTTCATTTTCTTCAAACCCTTCAATGGGTGCGGACACAATCTTAAACTCGGCTTCCTGTTCTACACCCACTTCACTCTCATCCGCCAACCGCTTACCTCCATCTTTTGCACCCTCACCAATAAAAGTAACTCCCTTATTATCATACTCATCGCGCAACTCATTCATATTTTCGATGTATAATTCCGGAAGTTTTTGGGAATCAGTATCTGAACTGTCATTCCGAGCGCAACGAGGAGTCTCCTCTTTCCTTTCTAACTTCTGACTTCTGACTTCTCCTTTCTCCTTTCTCCCTTCTCCCTTTACCGCAATCACCTCCAGCATTTTCTTTGGCGAGATATTATAAAACAGTACAAGAATAATAATTAAAGTTGCAAAAAGAATAAGTCCGGTACCCCAATAATGTGTATGGAAAGTAAGAATTTTAGAGACCTTATTTCCAAATGCTCCTGATACAAATGCATAGTCTGATTCTACAAGAAAACAACCAAAAACAGTTGAAAACCATGCCATGGTAATAATTGTTGCGAGTGTTGTTAAGAATGGAGGAAGAATAGATCGTTCGAAAGTTAATTTAAAGCCGTATATGAAAAACAACAATACAAAACCTACTGAGAAAAATCCGAATGTGTAACTGATAAACTTTACAGCTAAGTATGCGCCTAAAGTACCTGCTGCATTTTCATTTTTCTCTGTATGAGATTCCACTTGTGAGTAGTCATCATGAAAATGAAAATAGGAAGAAACAATAGAAATGCAAAGCAAAACAGCAAAAGCCATGAGCAAAATGCCATACACTTGCACCATGCGTTTACTTGTTAAAAATCCCCATAAAGATAAACCACTACTTTTTGTACTCTTTTTTTCAGATGATTTTGCTTTTTTCGAATTTTTACTCTGTTTTTTGTGATTTTTTGTAACTTTCTTATTGGTTTGCTGATAGTTTGATAGTTTCATATATTATTATAGATGGATTGACAAAAATACATTTTGTTGTTTAAAAAAATAACTTTGAAGAAAATTCGTTATAAAACGTAATTTATTTTTGCATAAAACGATAAAATTGTATGAAAACTCTTTTTTTATTAGAAATACCTGTTTCTAATTCCGACATGATTTCAACTTCAACACCTGAACCGGTTATTGAAAAATTAAGAATCCTTGATTTGGTTTTTATGCCGGGCAGTTTATGGATTATGATTCCACTATTGGTAATGTTTGCATTAGCGATCTATATTTTTGTTGAGCGCTGGCTTTCCATCGGCAAAGCAGCAAGAGAAGAGCGTAATTTTATGAACAATATTCGCGATTTTATTCACTCCGGAAAAATTGAATCCGCTTTAGCATTGTGTAAAGGAAATGCAACGCCCTTAGCGCGAATGATTGAAAAAGGGATTACTCGCGTTGGAAAACCATTGTCTGATATTAGCGCAGCAATTGAAAATACAGGAAATCTTGAAGTGCAACGCTTGGAAAAAAGAGTATCAGTGTTGGCTACCATTGCCGGCGCTGCACCCATGCTCGGATTCCTAGGTACTGTGGTTGGAATGGTAATCGCATTTCACAATATGGAAGCAAACCCTAACAATTTGAATATTGCCGAATTGTCCGGAGGGATATATACGGCAATGATTACAACAGTGGGCGGGCTTATTGTTGGAATCATTTCCTACTTTTGCTACAATATTATCGTGGCACGAATATCGCAAGTAGTCTATATGCTTGAAGCTAAAAGTACGGAATTTATTGATCTGTTGCACGAACCAATTTAATAGTGGTTAATGATTAGTGATTTCTGCTTAATTTATTATCTCACTATTCATTACGCCCTATTAAAAAAAACTAAACACTAACCATTTATCATTAACCGTTAATCATTAATCATTAATATAATGGCAATAAAAATTCAAAATAAAAGGAGCGCAGAGTTTAGCACAGCATCCATGTCGGACTTAGTGTTTTTGCTCCTGATTTTTTTTATGATTACCTCCACCTTAGTGGCGCCGAATGCCATCAACCTTTTGCTTCCAAAAAGCGATTCAGGAAAACAGTTGGCGGCAAGAAATATTGAAGTATATATTGATGCCGACAAGAATTATTATGTAAATCCCAAAAAACAGGATGCACAACCTGTGCCTTATGGGGAGTTGTTGATTGTTTTACAGGGAATTGCCGAAACCGATAACAGTGATCAACGGACTATCATTTTACGTGCTGACAAATCGGTACCTATTGAGTGTGTAGTAGCGTTTTACGATGTATTAAATGCCTTAAATGCAGGAATAGAAGAAACACAAAGATATAAACTGCTTTTAGCTACAGAAGCCAAATCATAACTATGAGTACCGAAACAAAAAATAAAGTAATCTCTTCTTTTGTAACAGCATTGGTGATGTTGTTGCTGTTGTTTGTTCTCTATTTTTTCAGAATGTATTCACAAGTACCGCCACCGGAACCTCAAAAAATGATTTTGATAGAATTAACTTCCGGAGGTGGCGGAGGGGGTGGCTCTGATATGCAAAGGTCAGCACACAATTTAGCAAGTGATGAACCCAACTTAGCAACGCAAGAAGCAGAAGAAGCTCCGGAGGTTATTTTAAATTCAAAAAATGACAATGCGGTAGCTTCTGAATCTAAGCTGGAGCCGGGAGCAACCTATAGTCCCGGAAAAGGAGGCGGTGCAGGCGGGGGAACAGGTACGGGAAGCGGAACAGGAGCCGGCATGGGGTTAGGATCAGGAGAAGGATCAGGATCAGGCGCAGGAAAAGGAAGCGGATATGGAGATGGTCCGAGACGTTACTTAAATATGCCAGATGTCAATGTTCCAGAAAATGGAAAAGTTTACGTTGAAGTACATGTTACTGCACAAGGAAATGTGATTAGTGCCCGTATTCTAAATTCAACTCAATATCCAACAACAATAACAAACTCTCAAATTCAGAACGAATGCATAAAAAGAGCGCTTTCTGCAAAATATGTTAACGGAAAAGATGAGTTTCGGATAATTTTGTTTCAATAACTACAAACTTTTCTTCAGCCAACTCTCAAGTTCGTCCGAAAAAATATCTTTCCTAAGAACCCTTTTATTATTATCTAAAATCATGATGGTGGGTATAAGACGAATGTCGTAAAGATGTTCTTCCGAAATCTTTAAATCGTAATTCCATCCGTGCATCCAATTCTTATTGGCTTTTGAGTTGAGATAATTATGCCATAACTCTTCCTTGCTTTCAAAATAGACGGTTACTACTTTTACTTTTCCACTAACAATTGCATTGTAGAGTACTTCCATATTTTTCATTTTTTCCCTAATCTCTCCGCAAGTAGGACAATCGGGGTTTTGAAAATAGAGTATCAAATATTCAGCCTCAATAGCATACAAATGGGTGGTGTCTCCATTTTCAAACAGAATATTAAAATCAGTAGCAAATTCACCTTCCAAATTTTTGCTGATAAGATTTAGTTCGTATTGATAGCGTTGCTTACGGGTTTCCTCTAAATCAGTTGTTTCTAAAATATCTTGCAACATAGAAATGTACAACTTTTCATCACGATAAGGAGATTTAATATTACCGAAATCATGCTCTAAAAAATCGAAAAAAACATAATAGATGTTTCTGTTTTTCTTGCTCTCATTAAGAACTTTAAGAACAATGGGAATGGCAACTCCAGTTTCTAAGTTAAGAATCTGTTGGGCAAACGTTTTATATTTATTGTACAATACTGGGGTATTAATCAGCCTATCATCTTCCCAGGGAAAGTCATCAAAAAGATGCTCAGAGGTATAAGAAAAAAGTTTCACCCTATTGCGGTAATAATCTTGAGGAGGAGGCGGAAATTCTAATGAACTTTGAATTATTGTAGCCAATAATTGTCCTTTATTTTCCTTAATAATTCTTTCCTGATAAACTCTTTTTTCATCATTGATAAAATTAAATTTCGCTATAAATGTATCAACAAAAGCCTGCATCATTGAGTTTGGCATCTCTTTTTGTTGCATCTTTTGAAATTCATCATTAATTTCTTTGAGTTGTTTATTAAATTCAAACATTTTTTTCATGTAAGCTCTGTTTGCACTGTTTTCTTTGCTTCCATCAATATAAAGATCATCTTCTGATAAAGAAATCGTAAATTTTTGATTTTTTGCGTCCGAAATCAAAAATTCAGAAACAATCATAGAGTCGGCTTCAATAACATAAATACCTGCTATTAAAGGGGTTTTATCTTTTATAGTAATGTCGTTTCCAAATTTTAATGCATATATATTCATATATTTTTTTTCTTTTGTATTATATGCTTTTACAAAAAGAGAGTCTGCAGAAATATTTTCTGTCTTAATTCTAATCTGATAACCCGATTGTGCGTTTGCAATACATAGAAAAGCGCAGAAAAATATAATAAATGGATGTTTCATTTAGCTGATTTTTGAGTGGCAAAGATAGAAAAACTAGAGGGCAATTCATTGAAATTTCATTTTTTTTAGTAGTTACAAAAAAACTCTAATTTTGCAGCCCTTTACACAAAACTACAATAATATAAAAACTATTATGAGCGATATTAGAATAAGAAACTACTCCCTTTTGCCTCAAGTTGTAAAAAATCTATTGATTATCAATGGGATAATGCTTTTGGCAACTTTTGTTTTTAAAACACGCGGAGTTGATTTGAATGCAATTTTCGGACTGCACTTTTATACATCTAAAAGTTTTGAGATATGGCAGCCCATCACTTATATGTTTATGCATGGCGATTTTTTGCATTTGTTTTTTAATATGTTTGCATTATGGATGTTTGGCGCTGCATTAGAAAATACGTGGGGTAGTAAAAAATTCCTGATCTATTACTTTGTATGTGGCATAGGAGCGGGATTAATACAAATGCTAGTGAATGGAGTACAAATCCATTTATTATCCCAACATCTCCCTCAAGAAACCATTCAACAAATACATGATATAGGGCCACAGCTATTTAAAGGTAATAGAGAATTTGTTTCTAAAGCGGTACAAAAAATAAATGTTGCAATGAACGTACCTACAGTAGGTGCTTCCGGCTCTGTGTTCGGCTTATTGCTTGCTTTTGGTATGATGTTTCCAAATTCTTTGATTTTTGTCTATTTCCTGCTTCCTCTAAAAGCCAAATGGTTTGTAATTTTTTATGGCGCAATAGAATTGTTTTATGGCGTAACAGGAACCAACAATGGTATTGCACACTTTGCACACTTAGGCGGGATGCTGTTTGGCTTCTTCTTAATTCTTTACTGGAACAAAAGATATAGATTCCTTAAAATTAAAATGTTCAATTTCAAAAAGAAAAGAAATATAAAATATACTACCTCTTCTAAATATTACTATGAACCTCATCATCTTAGTGATGAAGATTATAATTATCAAAAGAAACAGAAAGAAGAACGACTGAACCTCATCTTAGACAAGATTTCAAAAAACGGTTATGAATCACTAACACAAGAGGAAAAAGAGTTTTTATTTAGCCAAAAAAGATAACAGGCTAAAAACCAAAGAAAGCCTCTTAAAATTGATATTTTGGGGCAAATTTTGGATATTTCAGCAATAGACATATCCTCAAAAACTAATCATAATCAGTATAATAAACAACGGCAAACAAGAACAAAAGAAAGGAAAACACGTATTATTATTGATTGTCATCTGCAAAAAATCTTTTACCTGCTTTTGTACGTGAAAAGACAACAAAGAATAACGCCATAGCGATTAACGTTGAACACATGATAATTGCACCCATAATATTAATTTTTTTGATTATTATTTTTAATTATTTTTTTTTCTTTGATAAAAAGTAGTCCGGCACAGAATGTTGAAATAACAGTGATAATCCCAATAAAATACATTATCCATTTTTGTTCAAATCCGCCCAAAAACGAAGATATTAATACCGCAGTTGCCACATATTTGGCAATATCCATAAACCACTTGCCTATCTCTTTATTCATAATAAATTTTGTTTTAACGCGGCAAAAATAAAAAAAAGCAAACAACAATATAATTGAATGGGTAAAGAAATAAAAAAAAAACAATGAATAAAACGTTATTTTTACCGCACCATGAAAACAAAAACTTAATAGTGTATTTTTGCACTTGAATAAAAAGCCCGTAAAAATGGATAAAAAAGGCTGTTTTGTTACTGAATTGTTACCCGCTTTAAGTAATGGCGGGCTTTTTATTTCAATATCAATACATTACAAAAATTATTCACTTTTTAGCCAAAAAAGATAGTTTTTCTTTGCGCCCAAATACCTGAAACCGCATCCCAAAAACATTTTTCTCATCCTTTTCGTAAACCTCCTCTTCAATCAAATTCCATTTCTCAAAATCAATATCCGGAAAGAAAACATCTGCCTCAAAATCAGCCTCAATGCGGGTCAAATAAAGGGTGTTTATTTTGTTGATGAACAATCTGTAAATCGTTGCCCCGCCAATGATAAATGCCTTTTCCTCGTTTTTCACCAATTCAACTGCATCCTCAATAGTATGCACAATCTCACAAGGTTTTTCCGATTTGTAACTTCTATCTATCGTTATCACAATATTCCTACGGTTCGGTAACGGCTTAATGGGCAACGACTCCCAAGTTCTGTCGCCCATGATGACGGGAAAACCGGAAGTGATTGTTTTAAATCGCTTTAAATCTGCAGGTAAATGACAAAGTAATTGGTTGTTCTTGCCGAGTTCTAAGTTTTTGCCTACTGCGGCAATCATACAGAGATTCAACATCTTGTTACTTTTTTTTTCTTTTTCCGATAGTTTGAATACACTCGCGCATAGGAATAATTACCGACAATCCTTCGTAAGCCAACTCCTCTTTCATGATTTGCACGTTGATTTCGTGTTGGTTAGGAAGCGGCTTGATAACCCGGACATGCTCTTTTGCGATGCCCAACCCTTCACAAATCTGTACAATTCTTCCGTAAGCGTGCGACTCTTGTCCGCCGGTCATACCGGTAGTAAAGTTGTCTAATATCAAAACTGTAATTGGGGTATTTTCAATAGCACAATCCAACAGGGAGGTTATTCCGCTATGGGTGAACGTAGAATCTCCGATTACTCCTACTGTCGGTCTCAACCCTGCATCAGAAGCGCCTTTTGCCATAGTGATGCTTGCGCCCATATCCACGGTAGAGTAGATGGCGTTGTAGGGTGGGAGCGCTCCCAAGGTGTAGCAACCAATGTCGGCGAACACTTTTCCGGGTCCATATTGTTCCATAGCCACATTCAAAGCTTTGTAGGTGTCAATATGCGGGCATCCCACACAGAGTGCGGGCGGGCGCGGCGTTACAATAGCAGGAACGGGCATACCGAAGGTGTCTTCCAAACCGAGCGCAACAGCCAACAAGTTGGGATTCAGTTCGCCATCGCGGGGTAGAGTTCCATCTAAACGTCCTTTAATATTACCGGTTTTATTCAATAATCCACGCAATTGTTCTTCAATAATTGGGTAGCCCTCTTCAGCCACCAAAATGGAAGCACACTCTTTCGTCATTTTTTCAATCAGTTTTACCGGAAGAGGGTATTGGGAGATTTTTAAGATAGGGTAAGGGCATTTTTTACCTACATAGCTCTCCATTACATAGTTATAAGCAATTCCGGAGGCGATGATTCCCAGCGATTTATCTTCAGTGTCAATATATTTGTTGTATTTTGAAGAAATGGATTCGGCTTCTAACTTGGGTTGTTTTGCCAATAGTTCGCGATAGAAAACGCGTGCGTTTCCGGGTAATAGAATAAACTGTTTTTTGTTTTCACAGAGTTTGATTTCGTTTTGTTTTCTAACGGGTTTACGTTCCACATCTGCGCGGGAATGTGCCAAGCGTGTGGTTACTCTAACCATAACAGGAATGCGATATTTTTCTGATAAATCAAAAGCCTCGAAGGTCATATCGTAGGCTTCTTGTTGGTTGGAGGGTTCAAAAGTGGGAATGAATGCGAATTTGGCGAAGAATCTCGAATCTTGCTCATCTTGTGAGGAGTGCATGGAGGGGTCGTCGGCAACAAGATAGACTAAACCACCGTTAGCTCCGGTAATAGCGGAGTTCATGAATGGGTCGGCAGCTACATTTAAGCCCACGTGTTTCATACACACTAAAGCACGTTTTCCGGCGTATGACATCCCGATGGCGGCTTCCATTGCCGTTTTTTCGTTTGCCGACCAGCAGCGGTGTACATTGCCTTCCTCAGCCTGTTTGGATTGTTGAATATATTCGGTGATTTCTGTTGAAGGTGTTCCCGGATATGCGTAAACTCCTGAAATTCCTGCGTCTAATGCAGCTTGCGCGATCGCCTCATCGCCTAATAATAATTGTTTTGCCATATTTATATCTATTTTAATAATGTTGGCAAAAATAGAAGTTTTTAAATAAGATTATCTCTTTATTTCTCCAATTGTAATTTTACATCATTCAATACATTCATGTAATTAATAAATGCTTGATAAGGTGATGGATATACTTCAAAATGTTTCTTTACTCCGCTTTGTGGAAACCATTTGGTCCCCATAAAATTATAGTACAGCGCATTTTGTAAACGTAGCCAGGCTTTTTTGGCTTCTTCATTATTAGATATTAAATAGAGTGGTTCTAATTTAAAAAGCTGTTCAAAGGCTTCCTGTTGCAACTCGTTGCCGATCCATTCACTTATATCTTTTTCATCACCGGAGCAAGAGATAGGCCAAGGCACATGAAGGGTTGCCATTTGAACATTCGATTTTAACACTTCATTAGGCATGATAAAATTGTATTTTTCAGATTCAACCAATCGGGTGAAAAGTGCATTAAAAAAATCGAAGATGCCGGTTTCTTTCGTTTGGTAATCACCGATGGTTTCATAATCGAAAAAAAGATTAATAAACTGTGCGTCGGGAGCAATTCCTTTCAAAAAACCGATATATTTTTCTGCAGTAAGCGGGTATTCGCTCCATGAAGTGTCTGAAAAACGCAAGGTAATGTCATCGCAAAGATTATAACTCCTTAACAACAGCTTTTGTTCCGGTTGAAAAGGATTGCAATATAAATAGCAAGGACTTTTCCAGCCCAGAATATGTTTTGCGCCTTCGGTTAAAACCACTTTGTACCCAAGTTCAAACAGCCATTCGCCAATATCGTCGGAGTAGATAATTTCTGTATTGCAGAAAGTAGTAGGTTTGACGCCGAAAGTTTTGAGCAATAACTCTTCCTGTAGTTTTACCTGTTCAACAAAAGTAGTTTTATTGTTGATGGCGGCTAAACTATGCGAAAAAGTGTTTCCCGTAATCTCTACACGACCGGTTTCGATCAGTTTCTTAAAACTTTCAATCACTTCCGGACAATAGTCATTCAACAAATTGATGGTAGTTCCCGAAATGCTGAAACTAAATGCTACATCTTTTCCATATTTTTCAATAACCTCCAATAACATTTGGTTTGCAGGAAGATAACACCTTTCTGCCAAACGGTGCATCCAATAATTATTTTGATAGATGTCGAAATAATCATGTTTTTGATTGATGTCGAAAAAACGATACGTACGAAGTATGTACGGTTGATTTACTTGGAAATGAAAACAGAGGGAATGCATATTTCGTGGTTAATGGTTAGTGGTTAATATTTAGTGGTTAATTATTCTTTATTGGTGTTTGTTTTTGTGAATGGTAGGCGATTATTTTTTTAACAGGTCTCTAATTTCGGTTAACAGTTTTTGTTCTTCTGTTGGTGTTGGTTCAGCAGGTAATTCTTCGTTTTTGCGTTTCATCTTGTTCATTGCTTTAATAACCAAAAACATACAAAAGGCGATGATGACAAAGTTGAGACAGGCAGTAATAAATTCTCCGTATATAATGGCAGTTTCTGCAGCAATTATTTTCCCGCTGGCATCCACCTTTGCTTCACTCAAGATAATTTTCAGTGAATTAAAATCGACTCCTGCAGTAATTTTTCCAACCAAAGGCATAATGATTCCCTCAATGAATTTGGTAACAAAAGACCCAAAAGCGCCCCCCATTACAAAAGCAACTGCCATATCAATCAAGTTGCCTTTCATGGCAAACTCCTTAAATTCCTTTAAAAAATTCATTTTCATTATTTTAATAATAACTATTTAGATTAGCAATAACACCTACTTTCCTAATAAAAACTGATTAATATACTCTTCAAACTGTTCTTTTGGCACTGCCCCTTTGATTGCCGACGATTTTCCATTCATGTTGATATACAATATGGTAGGAAGACTTTTGACTTGAAACAGTGCCTGTAGCTCTTTTTGTTCTTCGGTATTAATTTTGTAAACATAAATTTGTCCATCGTAAGTATTGCAAAACTCTTCGAAGAAAGGGGCAATTTTTCGGCACCACCCGCACCAATTTGCATAAAAGTCAATAATACAAGGTTTGTCTCCAAGGTATTTAAGTTCACCGGGGCTTGCTTCGTAGTCCCAAACTTTTTGTTTAAAGGTCTCTTTTGTTAAGTGTTCCGGTTTTTTTTCGGTTTGTGCGGTCATGTTAAATCCAAAAAGGAGGAATAGAGCGCTAAAAAACATGTTAGTTGCGATTTTCTTCATAGAATTTTGTATTATTGGTTTTTCTAAAATGTTTCTGAAAACATATATATTTGTATATAAAATATTCGGGCTGCAAATATACATGATATTTTTTCTTATCATCATTATTGTTTTCCGAAAACTGTAACCTCTTTTTTATTAATAATAATTACCATAATTAACAACTTTGAACTATTTCAATCATAACTTTATATTTTTGCCGCAAATTTTAGTTATGAAAAAGATATTCCTATTCATTAGTGCTGTGATTATTGTGTTTTTCGCATTTTCTCAAGAGGAACTAGATTATTACGAGTATGAGAGTTGCACCAGCATAATGGTGGGCAAAAAAGCAAGTACCGATGGCTCTGTTATTACCAGCCATTCTTGCGACGGAGGTTACCGGACATGGATGCGCATAGAACTTTCTGTAGAGTATAAAAATGATACGACCATTTCTATTTACAAAGGAGTACTTAAAACTGAAACTCCGACCGATGGGCGCGGGGTTTCTAAAACGGGTGAGATATTTCAACCTGCTATGAAAACGTATGCTTTTTTGAACACTGCATATCCCTGCTTAAACGAAAAGCAGTTGGCTATTGGCGAAACAACCTTTTCAGGGCGTCCGGAAATGAGAAATCCGGACGGGCTTTTTTATATTGAAGAGTTGCAAAAAATTGTTTTGCAAAGATGTAAAACTGCCAGAGAAGCAATAAAACTGATTGGCGAATTGGTGAAGGAGTACGGCTATGCTGATGGTGGTGAATGCCTGACAATTGCCGACAAAAATGAAGTTTGGCAGTTAGAAATTTTAGGAGAAGGGAAAGAAAGAGTTGGCGGTGTGTGGGCCGCACAACGTATTCCAGATGATCACGTTGGGATTTCTGCGAACTACTCACGCATCGGAGTAATAGATTTCAACAACAAAGATTTTTTTATGGCTTCAGATAATGTGAAAGAGGTTGCAAAAGAGTTGGGTTATTGGGATGGCATTGAAGAGTTTAAATTTTACAAGGCTTACAATAAAGAGGGATACCGACCTTTCGCTATTCGTGATTATTATATTTTGAACTCTGTAGCGCCATCTTTACAATTGAAGTTTGATGCCGAAGAACTCCCTTTTTCAGTTCAACCCGACAAAAAGGTTTCTGTTCGTGATGTGATTGCTTTGTACAGAGAAACATACGAAGGAACCGAATGGGATATGACACAAAATCTTTTGGTTGAAAAGGTAATTAATGACAGCATCTCTGAAATGGTAAAAAGCGGTTACGCCAATCCATGGATGACTTCTGATATGATAAAGATGATAAATTCTGTTGATTCACGAAATATTACTTTTCAGCGTACTGTAGCAGTTGCGTGGTGTTCCTACTCTTTTATTGTTCAGTTGCGTGACTGGCTTCCTGACGAAGTGGGTGGCGTTGCATGGTTTTCATTAGACAACCCTGGAGAGAGTCCACGATTTCCTATTTTTTGTGGAACACAACAACTCCCCGACCTGTTTAATGCGTGTGGTCAATACCGTTTTAGAACAGATGCAGCACTTTGGTGGTATCGTCGGGCAAACCGACTAGCTACTGTGAAATGGCAGACCATCCGAAAAACTATTGAAGAGAATGTGAGATACTTTGAAGATAAAGCTTTTGAGGAATTGCCATTTCTTGAACAAAACGTGCAACAGGCTGTTCAAAAAGGTGAGCATAAAAATGCAACAAAACTAACTACCGATTATTCAAACGATTTCATAAGAGCTACCTTGCAAAAATGGTGGGAATTGGGAGATATGCTTTGGGCTGTTTTTGGAAAAAGTTTTTAGTTCACTAATTTTAGCAGAATATTTAGCGAATAAATAGGTAATATTTAAGTCTTAACTATTATCATCTAATTCGTGCAATAATTCCGAGTAGTGGCCGTATGCAGGACAATTATGAGTAGTATAGCATGAGGTTGCAAGGAGTGCAAGCAACACAAGGCATAGAATCAAAAAAAGCTGTTTTTTCATAATTCCAATTATTTACTATTCAATCTCCCACGTATCCCCGCTGTTCAACAAATCATCCACACATTTAATTTTGCTTGTGGCTTTACATTCGTCTATCTGATTTTGTAAAAGCAATTCATAAGTAGGGAAGTCTGCGGAGCGGATTACACCCAGCGCGATAGGAAATTCGGGCGGGAACATCTTGGCAAGCATTAGATGTACACCCGGATTCGGGTTGTACATATCGTGTACCAATACTTTTTCCAAACCTTCGCCGTTAGGTCCAATTTGCACTACTTGCAAACCGTTTCTGCGCATTCTAATTCCTTTATCTTTGTTTTTACCAAAGAGCATCTTTTCGCCGTGGTGCAGAATAAGTTGGTAATCATCCTTTGTATCCTTACCGGTAATCAAATCGTGTGTTCCGTCGTTAAAAATGACGCAGTTTTGCAAGAGCTCTACTACGGAGGTTCCGTCATGTTTTGCAGCCTCAAACATTACTTCGGTAATGAATTTTGGATTGCTGTCAATGGCGCGGGCAAAGAAAGTGCCTTGCGCGCCAATCACCAATTCGCCTACCTGGAAAGGTTGCTCGATGGTTCCGTAAGGAGAGGTTTTGGTTACCGAACCCATATCAGAAGTTGGAGAATATTGTCCTTTGGTTAGTCCGTAAATTTTGTTGTTGAACAACATAATGTTGAGGTCCAAATTTCTACGAATAATGTGGATGAAGTGGTTTCCGCCGATGGCTAACGAGTCGCCGTCACCGGTAGCCACCCACACGCTCAGGTGTTTGTTGGCAATACAAACGCCGGTAGCCACTGCGTTGGCGCGACCGTGGATGCTGTGAAATCCATAAGTGTTTACATAATAAGGGAAACGAGAAGAACACCCGATTCCGGAAACAATGCAGAAACTCTCTTTTTTATATCCGATTTCCGGAAATACTTTGGCTACTGCCGACAGAATGGCGTGGTCGCCACAACCCGGGCACCATTTTACCATTTGATCACTTGAAAAATCTTGTTGGGTTAAAGGCACATTTGACCTTTCCATTGCTTCAAAACCCATTTTTGGTTTTATACCCATAGTAAACCTCCTGTTATTTAATGTTATTAATTACGTTGATAATAGCTTCTCTCAATTCTTGAACGGTAAATGGTAACCCCTGAACCTTATTGTATTGTTCATACTTAAAATCGGGGAGTGTCATTCTTAAATAGTTGGCAAATTGCCCTGAGTTCAGTTCACATACGAGAATCTTTTTGTACTTGGCAAATATTTCGCCTGTATTTTCGGGCAGTGGCATAATTTGCGAGAAGTGTGCTTGCGCCACGGCTTTCCCTGAGTTGTTAATCTCTTTGCAAGCGGTGTAAACGGCGCCTTTTGTGCCGCCCCAACTTACTACCAATGTGTCGGCATCTACATTACCGTAAACATTTTGTTTGGGAAGACGTTTTGCCAAACGCATCACTTTTTCGGAACGGTTTTGCACCATCTTTGCATGGTTTAGCGGGTCGGTAGAAACCAAACCATCGACATCTGTTTTTTCCAACCCTCCAATGCGGTGGCGCAATCCTTCCATTCCGGGAATCGCCCATTGACGTACTAATGTTTCGGAGTCTCGACGATAGGGTTTGAAATTAGGATCGTTGGGCGTTGCATAAGGTGGGTTGATGGAGGGCATGTCTGCCATTTTTGGGATACGGAAAAGTTCGCTGCCTTGTCCGGTGTTCCCGTCGGTGAGCAAGATCACGGGTGTCATGTTTTCCATGGCCAATTTTGCGGCGTAGTATGCTTTGTAGAAACAATCGCTGGGTGAGGCTGCTGCCACAACGATGCAGGGCGCTTCGCCGTTTCTGCCGAACAGGGCAATGTTGAGGTCAGATTGTTCCGATTTGGTCGGCATCCCTGTGGAGGGACCGGCGCGCTGCACATCCACAATCACCAAAGGCAGCTCGGTCATCACTGCCAAACCGATCGCTTCGGTTTTCAGTGATAATCCCGGACCGGAAGTAGTAGTGCAAGCCATGGCTCCCGCAAAAGAGGCGCCGATGGCAGAACAGATACCGGCAATCTCATCTTCCGCTTGAAACACTTGTGCGCCAAGAGATTTGTGTTTTGCCAATTCAATCAAAATTTCGGTGGCAGGAGTAATGGGATAGGAACCTAAGAACAACTCTTTTCCCACTTTTTCGGCTGCGGCGAGCAAGCCCCAGGCGGTTGCCTCGTTGCCCGTAATGTTTCTATATTTCCCTTTTTCCAATTTAACGTTAGAGATCTGGAAAGTAGAATTAAACGCTTCCATAGTTTCTGCAAAGTTATAGCCGGCTTGAAGCACTTGCTTGTTAGCATCGGCAATCTTCACTTTTCCTGCAAAACGTTTTTCCACCAATTTGAAAGGAGTTTCCAAATTGAAATTAAAAATGTAATAAACCATACCGAGACAGAACATGTTTTTTGTTCTTTCTGCTGATTTGTTGTCCAAGCCCTGTGCTAATGCAGTCTCTTTTGCTAAGGTAGTAATTTTGGGTGCAATGACACAATAGGAACTCAGTGATCCGTCGGTTAACGGATTGGCGGCGTAGCCTGCTTTTTCCAACGCTTTTTCGTCGTAAGCGTCTTCATCGGTAATGATGGTAGCGCCTTTGTCCACCCATTTCAGGTGTGCTTTGAGAGATGCCGGGTTCATGGCAACTAACACATCGCACTTGTCGCCGATAATACGGGTCTCTTTCCCGATGTGGACTTGAAAGCCGGACACGCCGGCAATGGTGTTGTGCGGCGCTCGGATCTCCGCGGGGTAGTCCGGGAAAGTAGCAATGTCGTTGCCCGCTAAGGCAGCTGTATCAGAGAACAATGTCCCTGTTAATTGCATACCATCACCTGAGTCGCCCACAAACTTAACCACAACACTCTCTTTTTCTAAAATTTGTTTGCTCATTTTGATGTATAAATTAATTATGTAAAATATTGATTTTATGCGAATAAGCTATTTTTTTTCTGCAAAAAATTAAGCACGGCGAAAGTATAATAATTTTATAAACTATTGCTAAAGAATAAAAGGGTTTTTTTAAAAAATAATTTTTGCAACGAAATTTGTTTATGCTTACCGCTGCACCACCCAGGGAAAAATCATTAAAATTATTTTCACTTGACAAACTTTCGTTTTGAAAATTATTTCTTGTCACAATATAGGGTCAGATGCAGCAAATATTCCTAATGAGTATTACTGTTTTTAAAATTTATAAACAACTC
>JAITUN010000098.1 GCA_031286285.1 Bacteroidales bacterium
TCACCGCGCAAACGGTCAAGAAACTGCACACGCTTTATATCACTATCACGAATACCGAGCATAGCCGTTTGCTCAGGCTGCGTCTCCTCCAAAAAACCAAACAAACGTACCTCGTCTACAGCATACTCGCGATTGTAACCGTGGTTTGTGCCTGAGTCGTAACCGTTGTGGGTGACGAGGTGGGCGACGATTAGGGATTCGAGGGCGGATTCGTGAGTGTTGGTAGGCATTATATTATTTCTCCTCACGGCATTGTGCCGATTTTATTAAGTTCAATACTTTGTTGAATTGGAGCTGCTGGCCTAGAAAATCCAAGATAGCACACTTTTTCATCCAACTTACTCTTTTTAACCATTTCTTTGAGTTGTTCGAGGTTCGTTACTCCAAATAGTGGAAATAAATTTTGACAATGCCTGCGCGACACCATTTGGCTCCATAATGATTGCTTAATATCACCATAAATGTATAGTTTTGGGAACCATCCATGAAAATAACCTGACATATTTACATTTTCAGGAAAATCATATATCCTAGACAACTGAAACAAAATCATATCAGCGTCAACAAGAGACTGCTGAGTTATTGCTAATGGTTTTTTACGTTTAGTAACTATATCACCAGCTAATGTGTACAGGTCCGGGGTTTCACTTTTGGGCTTGATAAGCTCTTCAATATATTGGTGCATCGGCCGAAATTGTACAAAGGTATTTGCTTTTCTACGTGGGCCGATTTCCCACTTTATCAAATCATATGTCCGACAAAGCAATTCATTTAGAGCATTATACATTCTAAAATGAAGTAGTATTGCTGTCGAACCAATAAACATCTCCCATACCATAAACTGTGAAAATTCAATTGCAGTTTTGTTATATGAGTTATGTTCTTTGAAATTGTGATAAGGACTATTGTAGATATCTTCAAAAAAATCACCTAAAATCGTACCAACATTCTCTGACCTAATCTCAATAAGAGCTTCAATGTAATCGTAAAACAAGTCACGAAGTGGCTTTGCTGCCTCAATTTGAGGAAGTAGCTGTTTATAAGAACCCTCACCATTTGTTGGAGCAAGTGAAAGTAATACAATGCTAAAACTATCGCAGAATTTTTGTGCGAGATATGTAATGTTACTTTTGCCGTCATAGTTTTTTATTCGCTTTAACAAATTATATATGTCGGAATGACTCACATTTTCACTACTTGAAAAATATAATTTATTAATATCTTTTTTAATCTCAGTAAAAGAATGGTACCGGTTTTCAGGTTTTTTTTCCATCATTTTACTTAAAACATTATGATATGAAAAGTCTGTCACTTTAATATCAGGCCCTAAATCTAACCATCGTTTCAATAATATTGCCAAATGAAATATATCTGATTGAAGAGGATATTTCCCATCGTGATGTTCTTGTGGAAGAGTAAGGCGAATAATTTCCGGTCTTAAAGTACAATTCTCATCATCTTCATTTTTAATGACTTTACCTATCCCAAAATCAATAATTTTAACCATACCTATTTCATTTATCATAATGTTCTTACCATTTATATCTCTATGAGCTACATTGCTGCTCTCCATGTATTGAAAAGCATCTATTAGTTGAATAAATATATTGTCTAATGATACACACTTCGATGATGCATCGTAACTTTGCATGAACTTCTCAATAGTTACTCCTTTAATAAACTCCATTACATAATATCCAGTAAAAGATTCCTCATCAACGTGATGACTGTAAATACGCACGATGTTGGGATGGTTAAGATCAAATAATATTTTTATTTCATCAAGAAATCTATCATAATATTCTTGCTTTTTATCCTCGTCCTTCCATTTATCGTTGTATTTTTTTAGAGCAAATAGCTTATCTGTTATTGGGTCTTTAATAAGCATAACTGTCCCAAACGAACCCTTTTCAAGCTCTTTTATCACAGAATAATTATGTCCAGCTAAAGTGATAATTCCTTCATTGCTATTCATTCTACGTCCTCCATTTCTTCGTTTATATTTTCATCACCAATATTATCCTTCATATATTCATACTCCGGTATCGACACATCACAAATATCTGTCTTACCCGTAACAACATCAGAAATCAAACGAATTCGATACTCTGTAAAGAGTGTAATTTCATCATTAAATTTTCCAATAAGCCTATCTGTGTTTTCACATTGTTCGTCAAGGTGTGCTACGATTTTGTGCTGCTCGGCAAGTGAAGGAAGTGGAACAGGTAATTGTCCATAGCGTTCAGCACTTATATTTTGAATAGTTGCTTGGATAAAAACGCTATTTTTCCATTGCTCATAATCAGCACCATTTGTAATATACATTAAATATTCCGGTAATATCTTATTTTTATCAATTTTCGCCCTTATTAAATAGCCTGCAAATCCACATATTCCATATTTTGATTTATATAAAAATGTTTTCCCTGCCGTTGCACCACTTCTTGCAAATAAAATATCACCATCGGCAAGTAAATACGGCTCTGCTATTTTATTTGTCAATGATTTAAGACCGTCGTTTTTTAAGTTACCGCCAAGCGATATATCAGTGATACGAATATATCTTGGTAAAGTTGGTGAAAATTCTACACCTGAATCATTTGCGCCATATTGAAATGGTGAAATCAAAAGACGTTTTAGCCAAACTAACTCTCCACGCAATTGTGAACTTATCATCACCCTCCTCTTCTCCCTCAACAACTCCACCTGCCTCCGCTTAGCGTTGATAAGTTTGTTTATCTGCGACACCTTCCAGTCGAGGAATCGTACGATTTGGTCTTGCTCGTCGCGTGGTGGGAGTGGGAGATATAAACCCGCAAACACTTCAAAGCGAAAATCTGAAGAGCGTTCACGGATACCGCGATATAGTGATTGTATGAATCCGGAGCGTGCCATTTCTCGTAGCAGATATGCGTAGTAATGATTGTTTACATCAATTTTTGCCGTACATACACTATAAACAGGCGTACTTTTTCCGTTTGAATCCGAAACTCCAATTGCGCCTGCAAACGCGTCCATAACATGAATAACGAGGTCACCTTTTCGTACGCCTTGATACCCGCTCCACTGTGTAGATTCGGTGAAACCAGAGATACGGCGATTTTTTCGTAATGTTACAGTACCGTCACGGAAGCAGGTTACAACATCATCTTGCTCACAAATAGCACGGTTTTGCTTTGTGAATATATTTTTCGCTCTTATTTTTACCCAATGGCCGGGCATGGATTGTATCCACGGCATACTCATTCCCAGTCCTCCTCTTCCTCTAAAAACCTATCATAATCCGATTTATACGCAGGGTTGTTGTAAGGATTGTTTTTGATTTTTTCGTGTTCCTCAACAACATCCCGAGCGTTTCTACCGGTTTCGGCGTCAACAAACTTGACACCGTATTCTTTTTCAAAAAACTCCATGAAACTCTTTGCGTTAATCATTACGCGTTCTCCTAACAATCATTTTCACCGTACAATCAAAATAGTTCTTACGCCGCAAACAACCCTAAATACCCCGTTTCTTCCCGCTCACTAAAAGGAACCGTTTTTATCCCATAATTACCGAATCCCGCTAAAACCTCATCGGTAACCGCATTGTCGTCATTGTATATAACAATCAATTCTCCGGCGTCTTCCCGTTTTTCCAGCGTATCTATCCAACTAAACAAAGTTGAGTCGCGTTTAGAACGATTTAGCCTGTTAAAACCCTTGCAAAATCTCTGGGGTTTTTCTCTTGTTCGCTGGAAGTGGAAATCGTAATTATGCAGTGTTCCACTTTTTCCCAACAATGACAGGTCTTTTGAAAAATATATTTCATTTGCATTAAAATAAGTTTCAACATCTTCCAAAAACAATTCTTTGATATTTTCAGGCGAGGCGACATATAGATCATCAACGGCGAGCATCGCTTGAACCATCATGTGTTTTTTTTGAGGGAAGTTGTGAACAGACGCTGTTGTAGTTATTGCTTCATCAACAATAGAGACGTTAAAATTCATAGCAATTTTATCAAGCGCCTTTCGCCTGCTTGACCCTTTATTAAACTTCATGCCGGATGAAATAAGGTTTCCAACAATATAGCCGTCATCGGTTAATGTTATTATTCCATTAGCATCTTGTTTTACATAAATTTGGAGGTAGTCGTTAAAACGGTCCATATACGGCGTGGTTAATTCGGCATATTCTCCAAAAGCGGCAGTAGTTATCTCTTTTCTGAGCCATGCCGTATAGTCGCTTATCATTTTTTGAATATCCATAATAATTATATCCCCTCTAATTTAAGTTGAAAAGTTACCGCTGGCGGTTCAATAATATGAAAATGCTTAAAAAACGCGTAACATAATCCTACAAGGTCTTTATTTTCGGTATCGAAAGGAATTGCCACCGCCATACCGTATTCTTCGGTATAAATATGCAGATGTGTTCCTCTAATTACTTCTTCGTCCGGGTTTCTATGTACGCCTGTTGGGTTTACGTCCAACCTCATAAGTATGCCCTCACGGTGGCGTAGTCTGCCTTGATATGACGCGCCGTCTGCGTTGATTCCTTTTCGGGAGATATTTACAACAAATATATCTTCGCGCCTGTCTCCAAAAACGTCAAACTCGACCCGCCCTCTTTCTTGCGGAAAGGCGATTTCTTTTTCAGCGGTTTTTTTGAGCATTTCTATCAACATATCCGCTTCTTTTTGCGTTAGTTTTACTGCCATAGTTTATTCCTCGCTTTCATTCCCCATCCTCTCTTTCCAACATCAGCCTCTGCTCTATAAGCTCACGCTCGCGCTCTACCTCGCGCATTAATTCTTCCTCCGTCGGCAAATAAAGCATATATTTTGAAGCGAACAGATTATCCTTATCGGAGAGTACGGAGTATTTTGCCATTGCGTCATTTTTTTCGGCGCACAGAACAATGCCCAGCGTAGGGTTGTCTTCCGGCGGTTTAATATGTTCGTCAAAGTATCGGACGTAGAAATCAATTTGGCCGATGTCCTGATAGGTCAA
>JAITUN010000113.1 GCA_031286285.1 Bacteroidales bacterium
CGCTGTATCTACGAATTGGTAAACAATGCGCTGAAATATGCAGATGCCACCCAAATTTTGGTGCAGATCGTGCAGGAATCCGACACTCTTTCCTTTACCGTTCAGGACAACGGCTGCGGGTTTGACCCAACAGCAGAAACCGAAGGAATGGGGTTGAACAATATCCGCACCCGTGTTGCCTCAGTAGGCGGCGATATTCAAATTGACTCAAAAGCAGGGGAAGGAACAGAGGTGAATGTGGATTTTAGATTTGGTATTGGAGAAAAAATGCATTAAAAAAATCCTAAAAAAACTTCAAGCAGATGAATTAAACTACTCACCTTTCAATATTTCTAAATTTTCTTTTCCTAACTGCAAATTATCAGCAATTGAGTTGTTCTCAAGCAAAATTGGAATAGGAAACTGTAAATTTTGATTAGGGACTTGTTTAATTGGAGCTAAAATATCCATTTTTTTCTTTCTGGAAAAATAATTAGCTTTCACTTCATATTTACAGAAGAAATCTCTTAACAGAGAAACAATTTTTTTTTCTGAAGCAGTCTGTTCTTTTTCAATCAGGTAAGAAACATTTTGTACATTATAAGGTGTAATGTTTTTCAATAAATGAGAAAATACTTCATTATCAATATCTTTTTTGGCAAAAAGTAACAAAAGATAGTCCATATTTGGCAGTACAAAATCGAAACAATGTAATCCTTGGTTATTAAATAGATACAACCATTCCTCAAATAGATAAAGGGTTTGAAAAGGTAGTTTTTTTTCTGATTTTGAGATTAAATAATCTTGTTGGTTAAAATTAACCGTTTTATTTTCTAATAATAAAAGATGAATAGCTTCTTCATGATTAAATTCTGCATATAAAACGGAAAAAAAAGCAACAAATTTGTTTGAAGTAAATTCAAAATCGGGTAATAAAGAAAAGTTTGTATTTATTTTTTTTCCTAATTGGTTTGCAAAAGGAAGAATAGATAGTTCGGATTGTAGAGCAAATATTTTGTATGAATTATAAGTTCCGAAGAAGTCATGAATAAAAAAGGAAGTTTTTTTTGACTGTTTAGCCATTTTCTATTTTTTTTTGAAGTTGTTTCCAAACTTTTTCAGCAGCAAATTGGTCTGCTTTTTTTACTTTAAAATCTTCAGCTTCTGCAACGAGTTCATTATTCAAATAGCACTGAGAAATAAATAATTTTCTTCCTTTGGGATTATCAATTTCATGATTTTCAAATCGAATTTTGTAATTTTTTTTCTGAGCCCAGTTAATCAGTTTACTTTTGAAGTTATTTTCTTCCTGAAATAGGGAATCTAAGTCCATAAAAGTGAGAATTAATTTATTGATAATAATATCTTTTGTTTTATTATATCCTTTGTCGAGATATAGCGCTCCAATAAGAGCTTCAAAAGCGTCTCCATCAATAGATTTTGGATTACATTTTGGTTCTATGACTACAAAATCAGTAAGTCCCATTTTTCGGGAGAGTTTATTCAAGTGGTCTCTGCATACAATTTTTGAACGCATTTCTGTAAGTTGTCCTTCAGGGTGGAGTGGAAATTTCTTAAACAAATAATCTGCTACGACGGTATTGATAACAGCATCACCAAGGTATTCCAATCTTTCATTATTAAGTGCGTTTGAAACAGCATTTTTTGAAGAAGCTGAAGAGTGTGTGAAAGCCATTTTGTAAATATCTAAATTTTTAGGTCTAATTCCTAAAACATTTTTGAGAAATTTAATAATTTCTTTATTATAATCATTTTTTTTTACAAAAATACTCAAGTTCTTATGTATTTAATCTAATTTGGTGAATACAAGAGAAGCGTTATGACCTCCAAACCCAAATGAGTTTGATATTGCTGCATAAAATTGATGTTCTGTAGCTTTGTTTTGGACAAAATTAAAATTAGGGATTTCCGGATCTTTCACTTTCAGATTAATAGTTGGCGGAATTTTTCCGGCATTCAAAGCAAGAATAGTTGCAATAGCTTCCGTTGCTCCGGAAGCTCCCATCATGTGTCCTGTCATAGATTTTATTGCATTAATAGCTATGTTAGATGAATGTTCGCCAAAAAGATCTTGAATTGCTAAACATTCTGAAATATCACCTAGAGGAGTTGAAGTGCCATGTGTATTTATATGACCAATGTCATTGAGATTTAATTTAGCATCTTCAATAGCTATTTTCATAGCAAGTTTAGCTGCTTCCCCCTTTGGGTGAGGCGCTGTAATGTGATATGTGTCTGTAATTAGCCCAACCCCTGCAAGTTCTGCATAGATTTTTGCTCCTCGTGCTTTGGCATGTTCGTAATCTTCAACTATTAAGGTAGCCGATCCTTCGCCCAGCACAAATCCATCGCGCGAAATGTCAAAAGGTCTGGAAGCAGTTTCATATTCGTCATTACGAGTAGAGAGTGCATTCATAGAATTAAAGCCTCCCACAGCTAACTTATTAATACATGCTTCAACTCCGCCTGATATTACTATATCAATTTTTCCCAATTGAATGGCATGGTAAGCGTCTGCTAAGGCATTAGCAGAAGACGCACAAGCAGAAGTAGTTATGCAATTTGTTCCGGAAAGTCCGTAGTATAGTGCAATATTCCCTGCAATCATGTCGCCAAGAGCTTTAGTAAGTAAAAAAGGGCTAAATTTTGGAATACCCCCATTTAAATTAAGTATTTCAATAGCTTCTATTATTGAATTAATACCGCCAATTGCTGTTCCCAGAATAACCCCTACACGTTGCTTATTTAATTTATTCAACTCTAACCCGCTATCCATAATTGCTTCCATAGCAGTAACAAAAGCATATTGTCCACACCTATCCATTGAGCGTGCTATTTTTCTATCAATTAAAACATTTGGATCGAAATTTTTAACTTCGCAAGCGAACTTAGTTTTATAATTTTCCGTATCAAAATAAGTAATAGGATTTGCACCACTTACTCCTTTTAATAAATTGTTCCAATAATCTGAAACAGTATTACCAATAGGAGTAAGTGTACCTAATCCGGTAATAACAACTTTTTTAACTTTCATTAAAAAAGATTGTTAAATTAAATCATAGACTTAATGTACTCAATAGCATCACCAACCGTTGAGATTTTTTCAGCTTGGTCATCAGGAATTGAAATTCCAAACTCTTTTTCAAATTCCATGATTAACTCAACAGTGTCAAGCGAGTCGGCACCTAAATCGTTGGTAAAACTTTTCTCTGGAGTAACATCCGCAGGGTTTACACTAAGTTTTTCTGCAATGATACTTTGAACTCGTTCAATAATTTCTGCCATAAAATTACATTTTATAATTAGGCTGCGAAAATAGAAGATTTTTTATATTAAAACTGTAAAAACAGGAAAAAAACTCCATCTTTTTTTCTATAGTACTGAATTACAGTAAAATATTTTTTATCTTTCATTAACATTTTAATCATATAGCTATATAAAAAAAAGCCGGCAACTATCAGCCGGCTAAAATTTTTAGGATACTATTAGGAGATTAGAATTTATATCTCGCACCAATTACAATTGAACTTGCTACTAAACCACTAAGATAAAAGTCGGTGCTACGAGCTTTTCCCGCTTCCCAATTTTCATATTTCTTATAGTTAAAATAGCCGTATCCTTTTTTATAGAAACAGGGACCAATAATGGGACGAAAATCAGCAAATACTTGCAAGGGGAATTTGAAATTGTATTCAGCACCAAACTGTCCAGCAACACCTACAAAAAAACACCCAAAATTACTTCTTCCGGAATAGCCATAGTATAACCCCCAATGTCTGCCTAGGTAACTGCTATATCCTCTTCTAAGTCCTATCAAGTCTCCCCACCATGCATATCCTAATCCGAGCCCAACTCCTGCATACAAATTAAAAGTTCCAGGGCCTTTCATAGCAATAGGAAAAATCCAGTTATAGGTAGCAGTACCTTGAATAGACATGAAGCCTGCGATATCTAAATCTGCCTGGATCATATTTTTCTCGCCCATAGAGTGTTGATAAGAAGCTCCAATACCCCAACCGATGCGCATTCCTATAGCTCTTGGCTGAGCTAAAGCAACTGTACAAGTTGCAATAAAAACAATAATAAAAAGTGAAAGTTTTTTCATAAATAATTTTTTTTGGTTAATAATAATTTTTTGGCAAAAATATAAAAATAATTATTTCTTTACCCCCCCAAAGGGGACTACCAGGGCAAAAGCATTATTTTTTTTTCTTTGGTGTGTTTTCTCACAATTTTTCTTTGATTTATCCGGTGTAATTTTTTTAGAAATTAAACGTTTTATTAAGCGGAACTGCAAATTTCGTCTATCGTTCGTTAAACTTTGAATTTAAACTTTTTACTTTGAATTTAGTAATAGATATTGGTAATACTCTGCAAAAAATAGCTATTTTTAATAACGATGAAATAATATATGCAAAATCTATGCCCTTTATTTCAAATGATATTTTATTATTTATATTAAAGCAGTTCTCCATTAAATTTTCAATTATTTCTTCAGTATCAGAATTGAGTGAGCAGGTAGTTGATTTTCTTAATTTAAATACTAAATTAATCCATTATTCATATCAAACCAAGCTACCCATTACAATTTTATATAGAAGTATTGAAACATTAGGATTAGACCGAATTGCCAATGCTGTTGGTGCTGCCGCCTTGTTTCCTTCCAAAAATGTGTTGGCTGTTCAAGCCGGTACCTGTTTGGTCTTCGACTTTGTGAATGAGAGAAGTGAATATTTGGGCGGTTCAATCTCACCAGGATTAAGAATGAGATTTGAAACTTTACACGAAAAAACTAAAAACCTTCCCCATTTGGAAGAAAACGATACTCTGCTCCCTTTTTTAGGAACCAATACAAATGAGTCTGTTTTAAGTGGCGTTGTAATAGGAATGTGCCACGAAATAGACGGTTTTATTGATGATTATAAAGCCAATTATGAAAACACAAATGTAATATTTACAGGCGGTGATTTTGCATTCTTTCAAAAATCAATAAAAAATACGATATTCGCCGCTCCAAATTTAGTACTGAAAGGCCTTAACGAAATCATTAAATACAATGTGTAATTCACGAAAACAAACTTTACTTTTAATAACTTTCAATTTTCTATTTGTTCTCTGTGTTGCACAAAATGATATTAATTCACCCTATTCAGGATTTGGAATTGGCAACATTTCATCGCGTACAAATAACGTTCTAAGCGCTATGGGTGGAGTCGGTTATGCTCTCCAAAATCCGTATTACATAAACTTTAAAAATCCAGCCTCATTCGCTGCTTTTGACTCCCTCTCTTTTGTTGGAGACTTATCGTTTAGTATTATTAATCAACAATTAAAAACAGATAACCAAAATCAAAGCGGGACTATTGCTCACTTGGATTATTTCGCTATTGGATTGCCTGTTCTAAGAATATGGAGAACAAGTGCTGGAATAATGCCCTTTAGCGATGTGGGATACGGTATTATTGAACAGCACAAAGATACAATTTTTAAAACTATTACTAATAAATATACCGGCACAGGAGGATTGCAACTCCTCTATTGGGGAAATGCTTTTAAAGTATATAAGGGATTTACTATTGGTGTAAATATTTCTTATCTCTTTGGTACTATTAATTCTGTAAATTTTGCAGAATATAGTACTGAAAACTCGTTTAATACAATGATATCTAATTTCCGATATTTAGACGGAATATATATTTCAGGAGGAATTCAATACCATGCAACTATTAAAGAAAAAAACCATATCAGTATTGGAGTTGTCTATGAAAACTCAATTAAAGTGTGGTCAAGAGAAAATTTGATGATTCTAAATTATTTTGATACATATTCTCCCAATCTTTATTTTGATACTATTGATTATAAAACTGGAAAAAATGCTGAGAAAAGTATTGTAAAATTGCCGCAAATTATTGGTGGCGGAATTGCTTACGGGTATAAAGACAGACTAATTACGTCCTTAGATCTTACCTGGCAAAATTGGAAACAATTTAGAATGTCAAATTCTAAAGATAATTTGATAAATAATCTCGTTACTGCTTTTGGAGTACAATTTACACCCAATCCAACCTCATCAAAATATTATAATAAAATTAATTTTAGATTAGGAACAAGAATATCAACAGGGTATATGTTGGTTGAAGATAAAAAAATATCTGAAATTGGGGTTTCCTTTGGACTAGGTTTTCCAATACGAACACTAAACTCACGCTCTTCTGTAAATATGATGTTTGAATATAGTAGATTAGGAACTATTAATAACAATTTAATATTACAAAACTACTTTAAAGTATCCTTTAATTTTATTCTTCAAGAAAGATGGTACCAACGTAGAAAATTAGAATAATACAATTTTCTCACGCTTTTTTCGTTAAAATTTCCCAATAATAATAATTTAAGATAATAAGTAATATGAAAAAAATTCTCCTCTCCTTATTAGTAACTTGTATAACAATAAGTAGTTTTGCTCAATCTACTCCTTGTGGATTTCAGTATGGAAAAACAGAAGCAGACTCGCTGAAATGTTTGGAAGAAATATCTTTGTTTAAAACATTTTACGACCAAAAAAATTATAACGATGCCTATCCACATTGGAAAAACATTGTAGAATTATGCCCTTGTTCATGGAATGCTATCTTCAATACTACTTATTTGCAAAATATGTTTGACTTCTTGATTAAGTCAACCGAGGATGAAACTCTCCAAAATCAATATATTGATGAACTATTGGACGGAGTTGGAAACCGCCACCGGTATTTCTCAAACTTTTCTGAAGGAAACGGACTTGGTTTTAAGGCTTTCTACATGATTCGATACCGAGGAAAAAATACGGAAGATGTATTGAATGCATTTGATATGTTTATTGAATCTATTGAAATGGAAAAAGAAAATACACAACCAAATATTTGGGACATCTATTTCAGAATTGCCGAACAAATTGCAAGGGCAAAGAAAGATACAACCATTATGATTGACGCATACGAACGTGCTACAGAATATATTGAAACAGCTATCAACAATTACTATAAAGAAATTGACAAACAAATGCCTAATTTTGAAAACTTAGAAGAAGCTTTTGAAAAAGGACAAATACCACAAGCTGATTATGAATACAGAAAACAAAGATTGGCTCTAGATACTGCTCGCTCTATGCAATTTATTAATAATTACGAAAGAACATTGAAGAACATTGAGAATACTTTTACCCCATTCGCTCCTTGCCATGTATTAGAACAAGTATACAGTAATAAATTTGAACAAAAAAAGAACGATCTTACTACGCTTAAAAAGATGCTGACTATTATGAATAAAGGCGGATGCACTTCTTCGCAGGTATTTGTGGAAATGCTGAATATTGTTCATAAAGCTGAACCCAGCGCCCAAACAGCTAACCTGATGGGGTATTACAGCCTGAATAACAAAGATTACGATGCCGCTCTTGTTTTTTTTAATGAAGCTATAGACCTTTTTGAAACAAATGAACAAAAAGTTGACCCATGGTATATGATTGGACTTGTTCACCAAATGAAAGGTAATTATCCTGAAGCAAGAAATGCAGCATTACAAGCACTTAAACTTAAACCTAACAGTGGAAAGTCATATCTTTTAATAGGTGATTTATACGCTGCCTCAGGAAATAGGTGTGGTGGTGAAGATGCACTTCCGTTAGATTACGCTTGGGCCGCGGCTGATAAATATACCCGCGCAGTTTCCGTTGACCCTTCCGTGGCTGAACAAGCAAGCGAAAAACGCTCAAAACTACGCTTCCCTCAAGATAATGATAAATTTGTAAGAGGATTAAAAAATGGAGATTCATATAAAGTAGGATGCTGGATTCAAGAAACAACTACAGTAAGATAATAACTTGGATAGTAACTCTTGCTGTAGGCGGCGCTACAGTAATGGCGTGCTTTTCTCAAACATACAATACACAATCCATTATTGGGTTGTGTATTGCTTTTTTACTGCTTTCTATTATAGGGCTGTCATTTAAAACAAATACTATTCAAAATCTCCGCCCAATCATTTTACTAAGCTCGCTCATCTATTTCGGATTTGTTGCGGGAGGTTGTAACTGTATTTTGTTTTACTTTCAAGGTTTTATACTGTTTATAATAGGAGAAACCGATTTCTGGCTCTCTTTTGTCGTTATAGTAACTGTTCTCATTCTCTCTGTAATTTTTGGAGCTATTTGGTGCGGATGGATCTGTTGGCTCGGCGCACTCCAAGAATTTATTTTTCAACAAAACAAATGGAATCTATTGAAAACAAAACAGATACGGACAATTTTGGTTTATATCCAAACCGGAGCTTTTGTAGCTTTGGTACTATGGATAATCTTTACACAACGCCCCGTACTATGTGCCTACGACCCGTTTGTTTCCATTTTTAAAATTAGAATATTTAATTGGATAGGATATATTACAGTACCGTTACTTCTTATCTCTTCTTTATTTATCTATCGTCCGTTTTGCAGAATCCTCTGCCCTATCGGGTGGATATTATACATAGTAAAATTCATCCCTTTTGCCGCAAAATTAAAATTAGTTGAATGTGTTGATTGCGGAAGCTGTAATACATACTGTAAAATGAATGCTATCCATGGCAAACAGGTTGACAAAACTTGCATAATGTGCGGGGAATGCAAGAAAGAAGGTTGTAGCGCAATTGGGATTTGAGTTAATAAAAATGAAAAAAAATTGGAACTCTTTTCTGCTCATAATATTCTGTTCTTTAAACACACTTCTTGCGCAACCCGGTTATTATAAGTTAGGTTTTGAAAGAGAACAGAAAATTGAAGTTGCAAAAAACAGTACTCCTCTATCCTATCCTTGGGCGGGCGGCATCAACTCCGTTTATTTTTCACAAATTGATCTGAATTTAGACGGCGTTTCCGACTTCATCGCTTTTGAAAAACATGGAAACAAGATTCTCCCTTTTATTAATATAGGTACAAATAATAACCCGCAATTTGTGTTTGCACCGGAATACAAACACCGTTTTCCCGAACTGCACGACTGGGTAATGCTAAAAGATTTTAACAATGACGGAAAGGCAGATATTTTTACCTACGGTTTGGGAAGTGTGCGTGTTTTTGAAAATGTTTCAAACCAAGAACTTGCCTTTAAATTGGTTGCCAACCCCATAACCTCAAACTACTACGGAAATGAAGTAAATATTTTTGCCTCCCCCGATGACTATTTGGGAATTGCTGATATTGCCGGAAATGGAAAATTGGATATCCTCAATTTTTATGTAGTGGGGAAATTTGTGCATTTTCAGAAAAATATCTCGCAAAACCACGAGTTTTTTAAGTATGAATTAGCCGACGAGTGTTGGGGAAAATTTTCAGAAGCCGCAGACAACAACGAAATTACACTGCTATCCTATTGCGAGGCAAAATCAGATGTAGATAACGATTCCGCAAATTTTCTCGAAACCCAATTCAAAATTCAAAATGATGACCCCAAACATATCGGATCTTCCATCTTTTTGTTCGATTTTAATGGAGATCAATTATTGGATATTGTGATTGGTGATGTGGATTTTCCCGGACTGAAGCTTTTAATCAACGGCGGAACGAAAGAGGAAGCATTAATGGTTTCTCAAACAGACCACTTTCCAAATGCACAATTCCCTGTGCATCTGTATTCTATGCCTGCCGTCTCCACTATGGATTTTTGGGGCGCTGAAAAACCGGACCTCTTTGTTTCTCCTTCCGACCCCTCGCTTACTAAATCGGAAGACCATAATTCGGTGTGGCGATACCATTTTAATGAACAGATCAACGATTATGCTTTAGAAACAAAATCATTTTTTCAAGAAGATATGATTGATGTGGGCAGTGGCGCTATTCCGGTATTATTTGATTGGAACGGCGACGGGCTTTTGGACCTGTTTATTGCCAACTACGGCAGTTTCGACAGCGCAAGTTATCAACAAGGAGTATTAAAGTCGTATTATTCATCTTCAATTACTTATTATAAAAATGTTGGAACAAGTAATAATCCTAAATTTGAATGGGTTACCTCCGATTTCGGCGACTTGAAAAAGTATGGCTTTTTGTCGTTATACCCTACCTTTGCCGATTTGAACGGAGATAATAAGATTGACCTGTTGTGCGGAAACAGCGACGGCTCTCTGTTGTTCTTTGAAAACACAGCGCCCGCAGGAGCATTACCGCAATTTAAACCTCCTGTAAAGAACTATCAAAACATTAAAATGGATCCATTTAGCGCGCCACAACTTTTTGATGTAAACAAAGACGGAAAGTTAGATTTGGTAATAGGAAACAGAAGAGGTACAATATCTTATTATAAAAATGTGGGGACAAATAGCAATCCCGAATTTCAACTTGTTTCGTCAACTTTTGGGAATGTGGATGTACGAGACGCCGAAATCTCCTATTTTGGATTTTCAACGCCCCATCTGTTTAGATATAAGGATGAAACATTTTTACTCTGTGGAAACGAACAAGGGAAGTTGTTTTTGTATTCAAATATTGATAATAATTGGGATGGCGCATTTACTTTTTTGGAATATTTTGCGGAAACTATTCAAAATAGGGCTTATAGAATCAAAGAAGGGATTCGGGTAGCTGTTGCCGTTGCCGATCTTAACAACGACAGTAAACCCGATCTAATCGTTGGTAATTGGGCAGGCGGTGTAGCCTATTTTAATGGCAGCGAACCGATTGAAAACAAGGTTGTTGAAAACAAATTACAAGACGTTTTGGTTTATCCGAACCCGACAACAGGAGAATTACGAGTTACAAGTTACGAGTTACAAGTTACGAGTGTTGAGGTATTTGATATTTACGGACGTGCCGTATCTACTCACTACTCACTACTCACTACTCACTACTCTATGGATATTTCCCACCTTCCCGCCGGAATCTACTTCCTGAAATTTGAAACCGAAAAGGGACCGGTGATGAAGAAAGTGGTGAAACAGTAAGAAGTTAGAAGTAAGAAGTTAGAAGTAACTTGTAACTCGTAACTCGTAACTAAAATTAAACCCATTAACCACTAATCATTAACCATTAACCATTAACCATTAACCACTAATCATTAACCACTATCCACTCTAATGCGTTTCATGCCAATTTTTTCCAAAACTCAAGTCGGCGATTAAGGGAACTTTTATTTTAAGGGCGGAGTTCATGAGATTGGGGACGATTTCTGCAATAATATCTAATTCTTCTATAGGTACGTCGAAAACCAATTCGTCGTGGACTTGCAGTACCATTTTTGTTTTCAGATTTCTGTTTTTCAATTCTTTGTAAATATTGATCATGGCTATTTTAATCACGTCGGCGGCGGTGCCTTGAATAGGGGCGTTGATGGCGTTGCGCTCCGCCGCCTTGCGCAGCATTCCGTTACCTGAGTTGATGTCGCGAATATAGCGACGCCTTCCTAAGAGGGTTTCCACATAGCCGTTTTTTTGGGCAAACGCAACGATTTCATTCATAAACTGTTCTATTTTCGGGAAACTGCTGTTGTAATCTGCAATCAACTGTCGTGCTTCTCCTTGCGGAATGTGCAGTCGGTCTGCCAATCCAAATGCCGACATGCCGTACAAAATTCCAAAATTGACGGTTTTGGCATAGCGGCGCTGTTCTTTAGTAACCGCTTTCAACGGCACGCCAAACACATGAGAAGCCGTAGCAGCATGAATATCTTCCTGTTGCTGAAATGCATGGATCATATTTTCATCGTTAGCCATGGAGGCTAC
The DNA here is from genome assembly GCA_031286285.1 of Bacteroidales bacterium. Classification (GTDB taxonomy): domain Bacteria; phylum Bacteroidota; class Bacteroidia; order Bacteroidales; family WCHB1-69; genus WRNX01. The sequence continues at coordinate 11,731 of JAITUN010000113.1, forward strand.
AATGCGCAATTCCACTTGCGAATAGTCGGCAGAAACCAACACACTATTTTCCGATGAGGGTACAAACGCCTTACGAATCTCCTTTCCGCGCTCTGTACGAATGGGAATATTTTGCAAGTTGGGATTGATAGAACTTAGCCGTCCGGTTGATGTTACTGTCTGTTGAAAAGTGGTGTGAATCTTTCCTGTTTTGGAGTCAATCAATTGCGGCAATGCATCAATATAGGTAGATTTTAGCTTTGCCAACGAGCGCCACTCTAAAATAAGCGGAATCACCGGATGTTTATGGTACAACTTTTGAAGAATCTCCTCGCCGGTTTGATACTGTTTACTTTTTGTCAATTTAGCATTCTCGATGATGCGCAGTTTCTCAAACAAAACTTCTCCCAACTGTTTGGGGGAAGCGAGATTAAAGTTGGTGCCTGCCAACGCGAAAACTTCTCTTTCAATATCAATAATTTCTTTAGTAATAAAGAGCGAACTCTCTTCCAACATTTTCTTGTCAATTTTGATTCCGGTTTGCTCCATATTAGCAAGTACTTGAGTTAAAGGCATCTCAATTTCGTGAAACAGTTTTTCCAAAGAAGCTTTATTCAACTCTTCTTTAAATATGGGATAGAGTTGTGCATAAATTTCCACCTTTTCACAAGCTGTTTCTATTTGCATTTTTTGTGAACTATTTTTTTCGATGTTTATTAATTGATAATCTAAATAAGATTCTGTAATTCTTTCCAATTGGTGAGAAATTTCGGGCTGGATGAGGTAGTGCGCGACTTGCAAATCGAGCAGTTCAGCTTTTATGTCTATGTGATTTTCAGTGCAATACTTAAAGATGTTTTTGGTTTGGAAAGAGATAATCTGACAAGGATTCTCGAAAAGGGTTGAGGCGAAAGATTTTTCGCTCGTACCGACATTACTATTAAAAATATGATAAAAAATATCTTTCCCATTTTCCGAGAATGCAAATCCCGAAATGGTATTGTTTGTGTACATCCATTCAAAAAAAATATGCCTGTTAGGTTGTGGCGAATCATTATTTGCCAATCTGATGTTATGGGTAATATCTGCAAACGTCTTAAAAATGTTCTGTTGAGAAAGTATTGGCGAATTGTGATTCGACCCTATGGATTCTTCTTGGCTGAACAGATCGGATACAGGCGGTTGTGGCGAATCATGTTTTTCCACTTCGGTTTGTGGCGACCCTGACGGCCGCCCTACGGATTGCATTTCCATCATAATCCTGTTTCCCAACGCCCGAAATTCCAATTCCTGAAACAAATTGCGCAGGGCATCGAAATTGGGGGCGCGCACTGCCATCGCATCAAAATCATAATCAATTGGAACATCTAACATGATAGTTGCCAGCGATTTCGACATAAATGCCTGTTCTTGATTGTCGATGAGTGTTTGGCGTAGTTTATCGTTATCAACTTGCTCAATATTTTGATAGATATTTTCAATAGAATGGAACTGTTGGATTAGTTTTTTGGCTTTCACCTCGCCGATGTTGGGTACACCGGGGATATTGTCTGAGGCATCGCCCCACAACCCTAAAATGTCAATAAGCTCTTCGGGGTGTTCAATGCCATATTTTTCACATATCTCTTTTACTCCAACAATTTCTGCTGCCTGTCCGAATTTTGCGGGCTTGTACATAAAAATATTTTCCGACACTAATTGTCCGTAGTCTTTGTCGGAAGTCATCATAAATACCTGAAAATTTTCTATTTCTGCTTTTTTTGCGAGTGTCCCGATAATATCGTCGGCTTCATATCCATCTTTAATTAAAATAGGGATATTAAATGCTTCTAAAAGTTTATAAATGTAAGGAATAGCATTAACAATATCTTCCGGGGTTGCTTCGCGGTGTGCCTTATAGGCTTCAAACTCTGCGTGGCGCAGTGTAGGCGCACCTGTATCAAAAGAAACTGCGATGTGGGTAGGGCTCTCATTCCGAAGCACTTCGTACAGTGTATTGATAAATCCGAAGATAGCGGAAGTGTTAAGTCCTTTGCTTGTTACTCTCGGAGAACGGATCATGGCGTAGTAGGCTCTATAGATGAGCGCCATGGCATCTAATAAAAATAATTTTTTGGGTGGCATGAATAAGTATAGTTTGGGTGGCAAAAATAATTATTTATAATAAAATTCTTCTAAAAATTCGTCCTTTTTAAAAAAATACTATTTTTGCCGAAATTTAAATGAATCATATAACATATTTATTAACCAAAAAAAATTTTTATGAAAAAATTATTATTTTCTATTGTGAGTGCGCTTCTTTTCTTTACCTTAAGCGCACAAGTTTCTGAAAATTTTTCCGACTACACCGTAGGAGGAAAATTAGCGCAACAAGCCCAAGAGATGGGCAGAGATTATTGGGATACCTGGTCAAATGCTCCAGGTGGGAGTGAAGATGGCGTTATTGCTGACTTAGATGGCAACAACGTTTTATTTTTAAATTATGGAAATGACCAACTTCTGCACCTTGGGAAAAAAAATTCAGGTTTATGGGAGCTTACCTTCAAAATTTTGATTCCCAGCGGTAAAAATGGCTATTTCAATGTTCAAGCGAATTTTACCGGAACTCAAGCCGGTAATTGGATGGCAGAAATATACTTTGCAACTAAAAATGGTGGTTCGCTACCTCAAGGCTCTGGAACTATTAACGCTGGAGGAACAGATGCAGCATCCTTTAATTTTACTCATGGCGAATGGATAAACGTAAAGCTTACTATGGATCTTGATAATGACGATGCTACTCTTTTCTTAAATAACAATCTAATTTATAATTGGGAATATTCTGCAGGCGCTAATGGTGGTGGCGGTTGCCCAAGAGTGATTGATGCATTTAATATGTTTCCACCTACAAATGCTGCAACTTCAAGTTTTTATATTGCTGACATCGTTTTTGCTCCTGTCATGAATGTTATTTATGAAACTAATTTTGATGATTTTACTGCCGGTTCTTATGTAGCGCTATCTGATCCTGATTGGTGGACAACCTGGGAAAACAAACCCGGAACTAGCGAAGACGCTTTGATCTCTACCGAGCAAGCCCAATCAGCTCCAAATTCAGCAAAATGTTCTTACAATACCGATTTAGTATTTAAAGCAGGTGATCAAACATCCGGTGAATTTACAATAGATTTCGATATGTATATTCCTGAAAATGGTACCGGTTATTTTAATTTAATACAATTACTTAACGGAGACGGTAGTATCTGGGCTTTAGATGTCTTTTTTAACTTGAAAACAAATCCATTTGGGCTCCCTCAAGGAACTTTTGTTGGATGGAATGATGAAGAAACTTTCTTTAATATGCCAAATTTTGATGAATGGTTCCACGTTTCTGTAACGGTTGACTTGGATCAAGATTTAGGTTGGTTGAGTGTTGCCGGAGAGCAAGTTTTTGAATGGATATATAGTATTGATGTACAGGGTGATGAAGGTATCAGACAATTAGCGGCAGTTGATTTTTGGCCCCCTACTTCAGGCTCTTTATTTTATATTGACAATTTCAAATTTAGTGGTGGTGGTGGAGATAATTTCCCAATTATGGATGTTACTCCTACCAGTATTACTGAAATAATTGTTCCCGGTGAAATTGTAAATGTTCCTATTACCGTTGAAAATTCCGGTACCAGTATGGGAGATTATACATCTTGGGTGGAATTTGTTTTTGAACCACTTCCTGGAACAAATAATTATACTTTGATGCATGGTAGCGGAATTCCCAGTTCAAGCGGTGGCTTAGGCTACCCAAGCGGTTCTTTTTTACTTGAACTTGGTGCGAAATTTTCAGGTAGTCAATTATGTGATAAAGTAGGTGCATACATCAATAAATTGTCTTATTTTTTACCTGATAATAATGGCGGCGTTAGTGAGCTTACTTTCCGTATTTATGGACCGGAAAGAAGCAATGCACCAGGTGAAGTTTTAGTGGAAGTTGTAAAAACCAGTGTAATAGAAAATAATTGGAACGAAGTTACTTTGCCGACTCCATTTTTAATTGACAAAAATGAACTTTGGATTACTGTAGAATTAATGCACAATGAAGGAGCTTATCCTATAGGTGTTGACTCTGGACCACTTGAACTTGGATCCAACTTTACTAGAAGAGATAATGGTTCTTGGCAAGTATTTTCCCAAACAGAATTTGGCAACTTCTTGATTAAAACAGAAGCTCAAGGGGATGTTGTTCCGGCATGTTGGCTCTCTCTTGATGGCGAAATATACGGATCTGTTCCCATGAGCAGTTCTAAAACATTTGACGTTGTATTCGATGCAACAGGAATTGACGAAGGAACGTACACTGCAAATATTATTGTTGCCACCAGTGACGAAGATAATCCATTGTTTACTATTCCTTGCACAATTATTGTAGGTAGCTCTTCTTCAATGAGTGTTAATCCTCTATCAATAGATGAATTAATTACAGACTTGGATGAAATTATTACAATAGAGATGACTGTTAAAAATTCAGGGAATATAGCAGGAGATTATACCGTTGAACCTGTAACTGAAGATTGGTTGACATTATCAGGAAATATTACCGGTACAATTGAACCGGGCGAAAACGATACTTTCCAAGTAGAATTAAGTATAGATAGTACTTTTGCAAATGGAACTTATTCTTCTGAGATTAAAATTACAACAACTGATATATTGAATAACGTAATTACTGTACCTTGTAAACTCATAGTTAATTTAAAAGGCGTAGGAGAATATTCTATTAAAACATTGGTATTTCCTAATCCAACTAATGATAGAGTAACAATTCTTTCTAACCAAATTATCAATAACATTCAACTTTATAATCATTTAGGCCAAATAGTGTACTCTTCTATTGTAAATGGAGAACGCACTACTATTAATACCTCAAACTTTAGTGCAGGTATCTACTTTATTAAAGTAAATACAGACTTAAGTTCACAAAGTATGAAACTTATTATTAAGTAGGAATTATCTATATGTGAATAAAAAAAGCTGCTCATTGAGCAGCTTTTTTTTATGGAGCTAATTGTTGGTTTTGATTTCGTCTAACGCCCGGCAGCTTGGCGTGGTGGCGGGCTACACACGCTACCCTACGAAGCAACCAGCCTGCAAAAATACACAAAATTGTCCAACGTAGGTACACCCGCCATCATGCCAAACTGCTTGTTGTGGGCAGTAGCAGCCTTCCGACTACAATGTCCGACAATGGTATTTTTCCTGTCAAACTCCAATGTTCTATCCATCAGCGGTATTTTTTTTGTCAACTTCCTGCAAATTGTCCGATACCTTCTCTGTCAAGCCCCGATGACTTTGCCGGAGCGTAGTGCGTGGGCAAAAGCGACTCCCACTACTCTTTCAATAACTTTCTTACCACTTCGTTTTACTGCCCCGCTGTTGCGATTACTGTTCCGCCATTAGTTTTGTAAAAAATTATAATAATTATTTTCAGATAGAATGAAGTTAAAAAAAACAATTCTATCAAAATTTTCTTGTTCTTGTCAACACTCTTTTGGGTGGTTGTGTGGAGGTGGCGGAGTGGGTCACTTTTTTTGGCATCGTGATTTTTTTCTTTATTATTCCCAATAAATAGTTTATCTTTGCCACCGTTATTTAAAACATATGAAATCATGGCAATACCAATAAAAGCTCCACCAGTATTGGAAGGCAAGGTAGCCCAAGAATTTTATGAAAGATGGGCAAACGCAAAGTGCAGAAAAACCAAAGAAGAAGTGCGGGAAAGTATGCGTACAACTAAGATTTTTTTGGCTGAACAAGAACGTCTTCATCCATCATCACCATGGTCAATTTGAAACAGGATTGTGATAGACTTGTACTCTCTGAAGAACAGGTTATTACGGATTTTGATTGTGGCAATGCGGATTTGAATGATTTCTTCAATCGCGATGCTCTCGAATATAAACGTCAAATGCTCTCTGAAACATGTTTTTTTTCGACGTAAAAGCAGTGGAGCAATAGTATGCGCCTTTTCTTTTTCGGCAAGCAGCATCAAAACCGCAGATTTACCTGGCTCCCGAAAAAAGAAAGTAAAGGAGCTTGTTCCAAGAGAAAAATCGTTGAAAGCATATCCCGGCTTTCTTATTGGACGATTGGGAGTGGCAACGGAATTTAACGGACAAGGTGTAGGGTCGCAGTTGATAGACTTTATTAAGGATTTTTGCCTTATCAATTATACATATTTTGTACGGTTTCTTTTGGTGGATGCTTATAATGAACCTGATGTTGTTAGATTTTACAAAAAAAATGATTTTACAGAGGTTTTTTCTACAGAAGAACAAGAAAAGGAAACCTACCGACAATTACCTACAGAAACTTTGCAAACAAGGTATCTGTTTTTTGATATGATACAGTGGCGAGATAAGATGATGTAGGCAAGCAATACTGTTTGTCGCATAAATTGAAGTTACCAGACGCACTCTTTACAGCAATTAAACTTGTCAAAATACTAATACTATGATAATCAAATGATTGCTATATTTTCGGTGTTTTTTTCTTTCAACGATTCGCTGTCCAGCTATTGCCCACAACAAGGTATTAATCCTCCTCTTTGTTCTCCTCTTCGTACTTCTTGATAATTTCGCTTTGAACATCAGCCGGAACTTGCTGGTATTCTGAAAATTTCATACCGTAAGAGGCTCTTCCGGAGGTGATGGAACTGAGAGTTGTGGAATATTTGTTCATTTCTGCCAAAGGCACTTTTGCACGAATTTTTTGGAATCCCCCTTCGCTGTCCATCCCCATTACCACACCACGACGTCCCTGTAAGTCAGTCATCACATCGCCCATTCTTTCTGAAGGAACGAAAATTTCAACGTCGTAAATCGGTTCCAAAATTTTAGGACCTGCGTTTTTGAATGCTTCGCGGAACGCGTTACGTCCTGCTAATTTAAACGCCATTTCGTTAGAGTCCACGGGGTGCATTTTGCCGTCGTAAATATTGATGACGATGTCTCTGGCATAAGATCCGGTAAGCGGTCCCTCTTCCATCTTTTCGTTGATTCCTTTCAGGATAGCGGGCATAAAGCGTGCGTCAATGGCGCCTCCCACAATACAGTTGTTGAAAACCAATTTGCCACCCCATGCCAGGTCGTAAGTGTCTGTTCCACGAATAGGATATTTGTTTTGGTTGGGCATCCCTTCGTAGAAAGCCTCAATCAGCATGTGAACCTCACCGAATTGGCCGGCGCCACCCGATTGTTTTTTGTGTCGGTACATCGCTTCGGAAGATTTTGTAATAGTTTCACGGTAAGGTATTTTTGGCGGATAAAACTCTATTTCAATTTTACTCTGTTTTTCAATCATCCATTTGGTGAGGTTCAAGTGTTGCTCTCCTTGCCCTGAGATAATTACCTGCTTCAACTCTTTAGATTGTTCGCCCAAGAAAGTCAGGTCTGTTTTTTTAAATTCATTGAGTAGGGCGCCCAATTTTTCATCATCTGCGCTATTTTTTGCACGCACGGCAGTACGGAATTTTGGTTCTGGATATTCTGTCGGGATAATCACTTCGTCGCCTGATTTTACCAATGTTTGTCCGGTTTGTGAGCCTTTCAGTTTAATAGTAGCCACAATATCTCCGGCAACCGCTTTTTCAATTTTTTCGCGGTTTTTTCCGGCAATACAGAACAGTTGTGAAATACGTTCTTTGCTGTTGGAAACAGTGTTCACCATATCCATAGCTTCCACAATCTCACCCCCGTAAATTTTCATAAAAGAGAGTTCGCCAAGGTGTTGTTCAATAACGGTTTTGAAAATATACGCGATAGCAGGAACATTTGTTTTGCAGTCAAAAGTTTTTCCGGATTCGGTTACTACGCCGGGCATTTCGTCCGGTGCGGGAACACTTGATTTGATGACATCCATTAAACGGGTAACCCCCTGGTCGTTTTTCGCAGCAATACAAATCACAGGGAAAGTGCCGCGGTTGATGATTCCCAATTTCAATCCTTGCGCCATTTCAGCTTCGGTAAGGGTACCTTCTTCAAAAAACTTCTCCATTAGTTTTTCATCATTTTCAGCAGCGGCTTCAATCAAAGCATTGTGCATCTCTTCCGCTTTTGCTTTTTCGCCGGCCGGCACCTCTTCAACCACCACTTTTCCACCTCCTGCAGGGAATTTCAACAGTTTCATTTGTAGTAGGTCAATCACTGAATCGAAGCCTACTCCTGCATTCACAGGATATTGGAAAGGCATTACACTTCCGCCGAAGTAGTTTTTGAGTTGGCGTAAAGTTTCGTCAAAGTTGGCTTTTTCATGGTCTAATTGGTTAACAACGAATACAACCGGAGTGTGCATTTTTTTAGTCCAGCGCCATTGAATCTCCGCACCCACATCCACGCCGTTTTGGGCATTAATTACCATGAGTGCAGCATCGGCAACTCGAAGCGCACCGATAGTCTCGCCGATAAAGTCGTCAAACCCCGGACAATCAATCATATTGATTTTGCAACCTGAATATTCAGAATACATTACAGTAGAAGAGATAGATTGTTGTCTTTCCAATTCAATTTCTCTATAATCTGAAATTGTATTTTTATCCTCCACAGTACCGCGTCTGCTTACTACACCACCATGAAACGCCATGGTTTCTGCCAATGTAGTTTTTCCTGTTCTATTCCCACCAATTAGGGCAATATTTCTGATTTCTTTAGTTTGATAAAGTTTCATCGTTTTTTTTATTTGATTGATTTATAATTTATTATTGATTTTTAAAATAAGGGCGCAAATATAGGAAAAAATGTGAATTACAGAATGTAACAAAAAAACTTAACCATTTTTAAACACATTCTTCTAAAAGAAATAAATATTGCAGAAAAAATTTTATCTTTGCCGTATTTTATTTTTATCTCTTTTTCTCTCATATTATACTTACAATTATGACTGCTGAACAACAGATTCTCTCGCAACTGAACGAGTCGCAATGTACTGCCGTTGTGCAAGTTGATGGTCCGGTCATGGTAATTGCAGGCGCAGGCTCAGGTAAAACACGAGTTCTTACCTACCGCATCGCTTATATGCTTACCCAAGGCATTAACCCCTATCGCATACTAGCCCTCACTTTTACAAACAAAGCAGCTGGTGAAATGAAAGAACGCATCTTTCAATTAGTGGGCAACTCCAACGCCAAAGCAGTGATGATGGGAACATTTCACGGCGTGTTTAACAGAATTATTCAAGTAGAACACGAGAAATTGGGGTTTATGCGAAATATAACTGTCTACGATACTGATGATGCCAAAAATTTGCTTAAATCTATTGTAAAAGAGATGAACTTAGATCCAAAAACATATGTGGCAAGTCATGTATTGCACCGCATTTCTTCAGCAAAATCAAGTTTAATATCAGCCGATGATTATGCCAAAAATATAGAAATATTAGAAGCCGACAGAATTAACGGAAAACCCTATATCTCCGAAATTTTTAAACGATATAATAACCGTTTAAAATCTTCAAATGCTATGGATTTTGACGACTTGCTCTACTATATGAATGTGCTGCTGCGAGATTTTCCCGAAATATTGCACAAATATCAAAACCGCTTTCAATATATTTTGGTGGATGAGTATCAGGATACTAATTTTGCACAGTATTTAATTGTGAAGAAGTTGGCAGCTGCACATCACAATATTTGCGTGGTGGGAGATGATGCACAAAGTATTTACGCTTTCCGAGGCGCAAATATTCAGAATATTCTGAATTTCAAAAAAGATTATCCTGAATCAAAAACTTTCAAATTAGAACAAAATTATCGCTCCACAAAACATATTGTAAATGCAGCAAATGCTGTGATTAAGAACAATCAAGATCAATTGCACAAAGAAGTCTGGACCGAAAACGAAGAGGGGCATCAAATCGAGATTCTAAAAACAAACAGCGATACGGATGAAGCCCAAACGGTGGCGCACTCCATTTTTGAAACCAAACAGAATTACCAAAAAAACAATGCCCATTTTGCAATATTGTATAGAACCAACGCCCAGTCAAGAGCATTAGAGGAAGCGCTAATAAAAAAAAATATCCCCTACATAGTGTATGGAGGGATCTCTTTTTACAAACGTAAAGAGATTAAAGACGTTATAGCCTATTTTCGATTAACAATTAACCACTATGATGAAGAATCGTTGCGGAGAGTAATCAATTATCCCATGCGCGGCATCGGGGCTACTACGGTGGACAAAATTATAGTGTGTGCTCAAGAAAACAACACGCGGGTTTGGGATGTGGTAGAAAAACCCGACCTCTACCATTTAGATGTGAATGCGCCTACCAAAGCAAGGCTGCAAGATGTTGCAATACGCATCAAAAGTTACTCCGCAATGCTCACAAAAACAGATGCTTACGAATTGGGAAATCATATTGTAGCCACAACCGGAATTATGCAGGAACTAAACGCCGACAAATCTGAGATCGACAGGTTGCAGAATGTGGAATCGCTTTTGAACTCTATGAAAGAGTTTACAGAGCGAGAGCCGGAATCGCTTTTTAATGAAGATACCGGAGAGATTATTACCGATTATTATCCATCATTAGATAGATTTGTGGAAAGTATCTCTACATTAATTGATGATGACGAAAAAAAGAACGAACTACAAGATAGAGTGAAGTTAATGACTATTCATTCGGCAAAAGGATTAGAGTTTGACTATGTGTATGTTACAGGTTTGGAGGAAAATCTTTTCCCTTCCTCAATGAGTTTGGGGACACGAGCAGAACTTGAAGAGGAACGCCGTTTGTTTTATGTGGCGATCACACGGGCAAGAAAAAAACTTACCCTTACTTCGGCGCAAACGCGCTACCGTTTCGGCAATTTGCAATTTTGCGAAGAGAGCCGTTTTTTGCATGAAATTCCTGTTCAATTTATTCATAAAACACAAAAAGCATCTATGGGGCGCAATATTTGTATTTCAGATGTGAATGAAGTTACGCCGTCGCACTTCATTCCAATTAACGAAGCCGTGCATCATAAACGGCACACGCATGAACGAAAACCAACCCAAAAAGTGGGAAAGGAGGCACGGGCAGACCAGATTTATGTAGGACTGCGAGTCTATCATGATAAGTTCGGCTACGGAAAAGTGGCTCAAACCGACAGCGAAGGGTTGGATAAAAAAGCAGTAGTTACTTTCGACTCGGTGGGCAATAAAACCCTCCTTTTAAAGTTTGCTAAATTAGTAATCCCATAGTTATGAAAGAAGCAAAAACATATCAGGATGCCTTTGAAGAGTTGCAACTGTTGGTGCGCAAAATGGAACGCGAAGAAATATCTGTAGATGAATTGGCAGAGATGATTAAAAGAGCCACACTGCTCATTAACATTTGTAAGAAAAAACTGATGGACGCTGAGGAAGAGGTAAAGATGTTATTGGAAAAATTATAATTATTGGCATAATATGGAGTTACGAACAGATCTGTTTTTGGGAGATTGTAGGAAAGAATTAAAGAAAATTCCAAATAGTTCTGTGGACTTAATTGTAACTTCTCCTCCATACGCTGATCAGCGATTAACAACTTACGGAGGTGTAAGCGTTGATGAATATGTGAAATGGTTTTTACCAATTTCAAAAGAACTTTTTCGAGTTTTAAAACCAACGGGAACATTTATTTTGAATATTAAAGAGAAAGTTGTTAATGGTGAGAGAAGTATTTATGTTATGGAATTGATTCTTGAGATGAGAAAGCAGGGCTGGCTTTGGACTGAAGAGTTTATTTGGCACAAAAAAAATTGTTTTCCGGGAAAATGGTCAAATCGTTTTAGAGACGCATGGGAAAGACTTCTTCAGTTTAATAAAGACAAAAAATTCAACATGTATCAAGACGCTGTAAAAGTGCCGATTGGAGATTGGGCGAAAGAAAGACTGAGAAATTTGAGCGATACTGATAAGATTAGAGATAATGCAAGAAATGGTAGCGGTTTCGGTAAAAACGTTTCTAACTGGGTTGGAAAAGAAACAGTATATCCTACAAATGTTGTGCATTTAGCCACAGAATGCAATAATAAAAATCACAGCGCTGCTTTCCCAAAAGAGCTACCTGAATGGTTTATTAAGTTGTTTACACAAGAATATGATACAGTTTTAGACCCATTTATGGGATCAGGTACAACGATTGAAATTTCCAATAAAATGAAAAGACATTCTATTGGAATTGAAATTATTCCGGAATATTTTGAAGAAGTAAAACAACAATTTGCTCCGGTAGAATATTATTTAATGGAATCAAAAATACAATATGAAACCTATAGACATTAAAGACGTTACGCAATACGTTGAAACGAATATTGGCATTTTTCATGAAAAACGAATAAAAAGTTTGGATAATTTAAAATTAGATAAAGTATTGAAACGTAAAAATCCATACTTGTTTAAAGCTAAATATACAACAACTGCCGATCAAATCATTAGAGGCATTTTAGATGCACATATTTCTTCTAATGAAGAGACCATTTTTGGCGATTGGTTAGAAGGATTAGCTATTTTTATCAATGAAAATGTTTTTGGCGGTCGAAAATCCGGAATCCCAAATATTGACCTCGAATTTGATAAAGATAATGTAAGATATATTGTTACAATTAAATCTGGTCCTAATTGGGGAAACAGTAGTCAAATTGCAAAAATGATTTCAGACTTTAAAACGGCTAAGAAAACACTTAGAACAAGTAACTCCCAACTCAATATTACTGCAATAAATGGCTGCTGTTATGGTTTTGATAAAAATCCAGATAAGGGAGATTATTTTAAATATTGCGGACAAGAATTTTGGTCATTTATTTCAGGGAATGAAAATCTTTACATTGACATCATTGAGCCATTGGGAAACAAAGCAAAAGAACGAAACGAAGAGTTTCAAAAATTATACTCTCAAATGATTAACAAGTTCATAAGAGAGTTTACCAATACTTATTGTAATGATAAAGGAGAAACAGATTGGGAAAAACTTGTACAATTCAATTCCGGAATAACTAAAAGATAAAACTTTAAATATGAAAAAACTCCTCCTTCCCCTCCTTTGCGCCCTGATTTTGTTTGCAGGCTGTACCGAAGTAAAACGAGAATACTACTCCAACGGAAAATTAAAATCGGAAACCCATTATCGCTTTGGTAAAGAAACAGGAACGACAACTTTTTATCATTATTGGTATCCTACTATAATTATGGAAGTTGAAATGAAAAAGGGAATGAAAAATGGCAAAATGATAAAACGTTTTTTCGACAATAAAACAGAAATGATAGCTTTTTACCAAAATGACCTTTTGGATGGTACAGAAACATACTATTATAAAAACGGAAATTGTTCTTTGGAAACTCATTATACAAAAGGAAAAAAAAATGGAAAAATAACCTCTTGGTATAGTAATGGTGAAATTAAAGAATCAGGGATGTATATAAACGATATGTTTGATGGTGAATGGGTAAATTATGACGAAAGAGGACTGCTCATCGGTGAAGGCTCTTTTAATGTTGGAACCGGAAAAAGAATAACTTACGATGAAATGGGCCGCTTGCAATGTGAAACTAATTTTGTTAATAATAAAAAAGATGGACTGGAAACCCATTTTTTCCCAAATGGTCAAATTGAAAAAACTTTGAAATTTGTAAAAGATAGAATAATAGAAATAAATGGTGTTTCAGTAGATAATTTGTAATGTATCGTTTTTGTGTGTTTTTTCTTATGTTTTGCAACGTTTTTCTTTTGTTTGCTCAACAGAAAGGAAAGAAAATTACTTTTCAAGCAGAATGGCAATTTCATGATGATAATTTTAATCCTGATGTTGATAGACTAATTGGAAATGTGATATTTACTCATGAAAAAACTATTGGATATGCCGATAGTGCATATTATTATATTAATGATAATAAAATTACTGCTTTTGGTAAGCCTGTTAAAATTCTTGTAAATGATTCCGTTACTTTATATGGAAACAGAGCAATGTATGATGGAAATTCAAAACTCTCCAACATTTCTAATGATGTCATTTTAAAAGATAATACAACAACACTATATACGGATAGCTTAATTTACAATACAAATGAAGGAATTGGATTTTATGTAACAGGAGGCATAATGATTTCTAATGAAGATACTCTGATAAGCAAAATTGGAAAATATAATACGCATACGAATATTGCTCATTTTAGAGAAGATGTAATACTTACAAACCCTACATACAAAATGACTTGCGACTCTTTTAAGTATGATACTAGTACTGAAATAGTCTATTTTTTATGCCGGACACACTTGATATCCGATGAAAATAATATTTACACAAACTCAGGTTGGTTTGATACCCATAATAATTTTTCACTATTAATTGATAGTGTGAAAATTACGCATGAAGACCAAGAACTGACAGCCGATTCAATCTATTATGATAAAAATTTAGGATTTGGTATTGCTAAAAGTAATGTAATGCTTATTGATACTACACGTGGAATTATTGTAAAAGGAGAGTATGGTGAATATTTAGAAAACGGTGGATTGTCGTGGCTTACTGACAGTGCATTACTAATACTAATTGATAACAATAATAAGGACTCTCTATTTTTGCATGCTGATACACTGAAAATATTTTTTGATACTGTTCAAAATCCTCAGTTACTACTTGCATATTTTCATGTAAAATTTTTTAGCAATGAGTTACAAGGAGCTTGCGATTCAATAAGTTACAACGTAATAGATTCAGTGGGATTGATGTTTTTTAATCCTGTAGTGTGGAACAGCAACAATCAATTTTTTGGTGATACTATCAGATATACAGCTATTGATTCTGTTAATTCTCGAATAGAACTTTTAAAAAATGCTTTCATTATTTCAGATGTATATGATGAGATTGAATTTAATCAAGTTAGAGGAAAAAATATAATCGGCTTTTTTTATGAAAAAGAATTAAAACAAGTAGATATTATTCACAATGTAGAACTTATTTACTATGTTATGGATGAAGATTCTTTACTTATAGGAATCAATAGAATGGAAACTAATGAAATGAGGGTTTTTTTGAAAAATAATGAAATAGAGGAGCTTAGATTTTATGATTATCCTGACGGAAAATTTTGGGCAGAAAAGGAACTCCCCATGAATGACAGAAAGTTAAAAGATTTTCGTTGGTTGGTTGTGTATCGACCCAAAGAAATAGCGGATATTTTTGTAAATCCTATCCCAAGAAAGCAAGAAGAAAAGAATGAAGAATGAAAGGTAATGAATGAAAGACAAGTTTTAATGAAAAAATTGGTTAAGTCTACCCTATCCTTAAAAAAGTTTATTTTTGCACTTTAATTATCAATTCTTAATGAAGAAATTGTTCTGTTTTTGTATTTTAGTAGCTCTGTTCTGCTGCTTTTCTTGTAAATCAAGAAAATATGATAACCTACCTGCTACTTTAGCCGAGTTGTGTAGGCAAATTGACAATAATCCTAAAAACAGTGACTTATACCAGCAACGTGCTGAATATTATTATGAAAACAGACAAATTAATGAAGCCTTAGTTGATATTTTACATGCCATCAAATTAAATGATAATATATCTAAGTACTACGTTACTTTAGCTGATATCTATTTAGCTAAAAATGAAACAGATTTGGTGGAAGAAATGCTGAATAAAGCAATCTCTATTGATAATTCTAATGATGCCTACTTAAAATTAGCAGAGTTATTTTTATATCAATATATGTATAAGGAATGTGATGAAACATTAGAAAAGGCTATTCGCTTGAAAAATTATAATCCTAAAGCATTTTTAACTAAAGCAATTTTATTAAAAGAAACCGGCGACACTATTGGATGGCTAAGAATGATGCAACTTGTTATAGATCAAGATCCTCGAGAAGTGCTTGCCTATACTGATTTAGCTTGTTTTTTTCAAGACAAACTTGATCCGATAGCCATAAACTATTATAAAAATGCATTAGAGATAACTCCAAACGATAAAATTTTGAACTATAATTTGGGCAAATTGTATCAAGACCTGGGAAAAATGGCTTGGGAAATAGATAATCTTGACGAAGCAAATTATTATCTCAATCTTGCCAAAGAACAATATCAAAATCTGATAACTTTAGATCCAAACAGTTATCCGGCATTTAACAATTTGGGATATATTGCCTTAAATTTTGAAGATAATTATTATGAGGCGGTTCGTTTATTTAGTAAAGCCATTGAGATAGATTCTTTGTACGATCATGCTTGGTGTAATAGAGGGATTACGTATGAATATTTGGAAGAGTGGTCTTTGGCACGGGCAGATTTTTTACAATGCAAAAAAATAAACCCAAACAACGAAAAAGCTATTATTGAACTGAATAGGTTAGATAATAAGAAAAAATAAAATATGTTGAATCCCAATTTAGACGCTTCTAATGTACGCCTGTCAGCAGCCGAAAAAGAGTTTGAACGAACGGTTCGTCCTTCCGATTTTGCCAATTTTTTTGGCCAAGAACAGGTAATTGAAAATATCATAGTGTTTGTAAAAGCTGCTAAAGGTAGAAAAGAAGCATTGGACCATGTGTTACTTCACGGTCCTCCAGGATTGGGAAAAACTACCCTATCGCATATCATTGCAAATGAAATGGGTGTAAATATGAAAGTTACATCAGGACCTGTGATTGACAAACCCGGTGAGCTTGCAGGGTTGCTAACCAATTTAGAGCCTCATGATGTACTTTTTATTGATGAAATTCACCGACTCTCGCCGGTAGTAGAAGAGTATTTGTACTCTGCAATGGAAGATTATAAAATAGACATCATGATTGATTCCGGTCCAAATGCCAGAAGTGTACAAATTTCACTGAATCCCTTTACTTTGGTGGGAGCTACAACACGCTCAGGATTGTTAACAGCTCCTTTACGGTCACGATTTGGCATTAACCTGAGACTTCATTATTATGATGCCCAAACATTAGCAAAAATTCTTAATCGTTCTGCTGGAATTTTGGATATTTCAATGACAGAAAATGCCGGATTCGAAATTGCCCGAAGAAGCCGTGGCACTCCACGTATTGCAAACCTTTTATTACGTAGAGTACGTGACTTCGCCCAAATAAAAGGAAATGGAACCATTACATATGAAATTACACAATTAGCGCTCGGCGCTCTAAACGTAGATGTTCATGGGTTAGATGAAATGGATAACAAAATTTTGCAAACAATTATTGATAAATTTAAAGGTGGCCCCGTAGGATTAACCACTATTGCGACTGCAGTGGGTGAAGATGCCGGAACTATTGAAGAAGTATATGAACCCTTTCTTATCCAAGAAGGATTTCTTATGAGAACTCCCCGCGGTAGAGAAGCAACAGAAAATGCATACAAACATCTTGGAAAAATTTTTCAATCAAATAGTCACACATTATTTTCTTAAAACTTATGTTATGAAAAGATCTGTTTTTTTTATCGCTTTTTTATCTTGTTGTTCTTTTATTATGGCGCAACAAGCTAGTTCTTCGTGTAATGATACCCAAAAAATATTTTTTGGTTTATCCGTAGGGCCTACCATTGATTGGTTTGCCCCAACTAATGATGCAATAATTAAAAAAAATGCTAAAGGTGGTTTTATTGCCGGAGCTGATATTAATTTTGCTTTGGCAAAAACTACTCAAATATATTTTGCTACTGGAGTACTTGTTAGATATTTACAAGGAGATTTTTCGTTTAATAATCGATACCTGTTTCCTTCACCAACAGATACGCTTGAGATATCTACTGTAAGAACTTACCAAACCACATATATTACTGTTCCTACAGGAATAAAGTTTAGAACAAAATCTATAAAAAAGTGTGTTTTTTTAGGAAAAATAGGACTCTATCATAATTTTAGAGTTGGAGGCAATCAAGTTGATAACTTTTCTTTTCCAGGTGAAAATGCACCTATAAGTCCGAAATATTACATTTCGACTGAAAAAGTGAAAAATAAAGATGCTGCTTTTTTCGCAGAGTCCGGATATTTTGGATTAGGATTTGAGTATTTATTAGGAAAAAGCAGGGTTTTTGTAAATGTGGACTACAGTTGCCAGTTTAATTACTTTAGCAAAAAAGCAAAAAGCAATATCACAGCAGAGCAATTTAAATCTATAGTTCACTCCCTACACATTGTGTTTGGATTTTACTTTTAATTCCCAAAATAAAACTATACTGTTTTGAAAATTGCCTCATTTTCTTCAATTTCTTTCTGTAATTTTTTTGGTATTATATCTACGCAATGGTGGCACTTCATCTCAATGGAATACATTCTGCCAATACAGTAGTTTGAATGTTTGCACTCGCTTTTTTCAATTTCTTTGTTTTTAATTTTGTTAATAAAATCGGTGTCATTGATAAGAGGGCGTGCTAATTGAAATGCCACGAACCCTTCGTTTAATACTTGCTCCATTCCCGATTTAGATATCATGCCACCTACGTATATCAATGGGATTTTTAGTTCTTTTCTAAAAATTTTTGCAGGTTCAAGAAAGTACGATTCTTTGTAAGGCACTGTAGGGATCATCCATCTGCCTACAAACCGTATTCCTATTTTGAGCCACCAAAATCTTAGTGTATCCATGTAAAAGGTAAGAGTTTTAAGTGGCATTGCGCCTCGAAGAATCTCCATCGGTGCTTTACTTACAAAACCGGCGGTAAGCACTAAGGCATGCGCGCCGCTTTTTTCCAATTCTTTGGCAACTGTAATACATTCATCCATCTTCAATCCGCCTTTGAAACCGTCATACATATTTGTTTTCACTACTACAGCCATATCATTACCTGCAACTTTCATTACTTCTTCCATAACCATTTTCATAAATTTCATACGATTCTCTAAAGAACCGCCAAACTCATCTTTT
Organism: Bacteroidales bacterium; assembly: GCA_031286285.1. Classification (GTDB taxonomy): domain Bacteria; phylum Bacteroidota; class Bacteroidia; order Bacteroidales; family WCHB1-69; genus WRNX01. Next base: position 30,552 of record JAITUN010000113.1, read on the forward strand.
CTTTTGTTAGTGTAAGAAGACAAAAATTGGCTGATAAGATAGCCGTGACCGGCGTGGATCTCTACGCAGTCGAAGCCTGCTTTTTTGGCTAATTTTACTGCTTTCCCAAAATCGCAAACCAATGCAAAAATTTCATCCTTTTTCAATGCACGTACAATGGTAGGAGAATAGATATTGATTCCTCCGGATGCGCCTACAGGTATCTGACCGCAAGTGTACCAATGTGTCATATTCCCGCAATGTCCTAATTGAATGGAAACTTTAGCACCTTCATTATGAATAGCATCAGTAAGTTTTTTTAGATCCGGAACAATCTCTTCGCGCATATAGAGTTGTCCATTGAAAGAAACGCCACTTTTATTCACAGCAGCGTATGCGATGGTGGTCATTCCAACCCCGCCGCGAGCAACGGCAATATGATAATCAAATAACATTTTCGTTGGACTGTTGTTCTTGCACATATTTTCAAATGCCGCCGAGCGGATAGTACGGTTGCGAAGTTCTACAGGTCCAATTTGACAATGGGTAAAAATAAGAGACATTATTATCTAGATTTAATTATTAATTGGCAAAAATAAACTTATTATCAAATTTTAGAAATTTGGATTTATATGTTCAAAATCACAAAATCAGCATTTTTGCATTTTTCCTCTTGCGGAATTTGTAAAAAAATTCGTTGCAATATTTCTTGTTCAGATAAGTGGAGATTTCTGTCTTTAATTCGCTGAATCCTCACATCTAATGGCGCGTCTACCACAATAATCTTATCAAAAAATTTTTCAAGACCGGCTTCAAAAACAAGTGCGCTTTCTAACATCACTACATTTGATTCCTGATGGGTAGTCCAATCCTCAAATTGGTGCATAACTAAAGGATGAATTATGGCTTCAATCTCTTTTCTGTTCTCAGAATTTTCAAAGATGAAAGACGCTAACTTGGAGAGGTCTATTTTTGAATTAGTAATAAAAGAATCCCCAAACTTATCTTTAAAAATTGCTATTATTTTTGCAGAATCGTACATTTTTTTTACTTCTTCATCGGCGTAAAAAATGGGAATACCTATGTCTAAAAAATGCTTTGAGATATAAGTTTTCCCTGTTCCAATTCCTCCGGTGAGGGCAATTTTAATCTTTTTTGAGAGAGGCATTGGGATCTACAGCCACCGCTGCTTTTTCTATTTTAAGTTTAGTACCATCTTCTACTTCAATAATAAAAGTACTTTCTTGAACATCTGTAATTTTACCATGAATGCCACCAATTGTAACAATTTTATCGCCCCGTTTCAAGTTGTCTCGGAAACTGTTTATCTGTTTTTGTTTTCTCTGTTGTGGACGAATCATGAAAAAATAGAACACTAAAATAATAGCGCCAAACATAAGAAGCATAGTCATGCTTCCACTACCGCTTTTATTACCGGGTTGTGAACCATTGGCGGGAGCTGAAGATAATAAATAATTAAGAAAGTTCATAATAAATAAGGGTTAATGGGTTAATAGGTAATCTCATTGTTTTTAAATGCACAATTGTCAATTCTTATGGACTCACTACTTTTGCAAATACAGTAAGCATGGTTTGAGCCGGATATGTATTTGCAGTAATCAACAAGTAGCTTGTCACATCACCGTTTTTATGTTTTGAATCAAAAGTAATAGTAATTTCTCCTTTTTCTCCGGGTTTTATAGGTGCTTTTGGAGGGATTGAGGTAGTACAACCGCAAGAAGCATCAACTCCGGAAATTATCAGACTTGTTGCACCAACATTCTTAAAATGAAAAGTATAACTTAGTAATTCCCCTTGTATCACTTTCCCGAAGTCGTATGAAAGATTCTCAAAGAGAAATATGGGCATATTTGCTTTTTGTTGTTCGTCAATCCCATCTGCAGTAGCCGGATTTCTAATATCAGAGACAGAAAGCCCTGTGTTGTTGTTTTTACAACTGAAAAGCAAAAAAGAAAAAAGGAGAAAGAAGAATAAAAAAAGTGTTTTAATTTTTGATTTTTGATTTTTGATTTTTGATTTATTCATAATAAAAAATTTGAATTATTAAACTAATCCCATTCCCATTTTGTTCAATACCCCCTCGTTCTTTAAGTCGATTACAATTCTGTCTAAAATCCCATTAATAAAAACGCAACTTTTTCTGGAACTGTATAATTTTGCTAGTTCTAAATATTCATTGATAGTAACTTTAACAGGGATTGTTGGAAACTGATCAAGTTCACATATTGCCATTTTTATTAAAATAGTATCGCTTTCTATCACGCGTTCCGATTCCCAATGTTGCAATTTATCATTTATTCTTTTTTGATATTCATCATTATACAATAAAGTTTTACGAAACAAATCCTTATAAAAAGTCAAATCTTCATCGCTTTTAAACAATGGTATAAGTGGTATTTGTTTTGAGAGATTTTCTTTATATTTCTCAATGTATTTATAAGCAGATAGAAGGGCATCGTTATAATCATCGAACCAGTGTATGTTTTTTTCTTCTAAAAACCAGTGCAGTAATTTGCTTTCAGCAAAACCTTTTGACAATATATTAAGAACAAACTTTTTATCTTCACTATAACAGCTAATGGGCGATTCAGTATAGGTGGTAAAAAAATCGGAATTTGCAATTTCAAAATAGATTTGGGCCACAAAATCATATCTATTACTCCAATCTATTTTATGGTTTTTACAAAACTGTGATAAAATAATATTCTCTTCGATTTGTTTAATAACTTTGTTGTCAATAAACTTAGTATTGGGGTTAAGGTCTTCTTGCGAAGGATTTATTTTTTCTTTAATAACTTCCAAGCGCATTGTCCGGTATCTTACCATCTCGGTCAACAAAGCGATGAAGTAAACCGATAGTTCTTGACAATTTTTGATAACCTGGTCTAATTTTTTTTCACTAACGTGAAAATTTTCTTTAGGATTTTTTTCCGAGGCATAAATTGCCTGAAATACTTTTGCTCTCAAATACCTTCTAGTAACCATATTGTTTATTGGCTGGCGAAAATATCTTTTTTTTGTTTAGTTTTCTCTATACGAAAAATCTGCAATAAATTATTTTTTTAAAATTTATGCTCCACGTTAAAATCTATCTTGCTTTGATACAAGTGGGTTGGGTATTTTCCGTTGTAACACGCCAAACAAAGCTCTTTTCTATTTCCTACTTTGAGTAAATATTCTTCCGGAAGATAGAACAAGGAGTCCGCTTCAATCATTTTGCGTACTTCTTCTACATCTAATTGTGCATTAATCAATTCGTCGTATGTAGAAGTGTCCACTCCATAAAAGCAAGGGTGGCGCATGGGAGGGCAGCAAATACGTACATGCACTTCTTTGGCGCCAGCATCTTTTAGCATTCTGACAATATGCATACTTGTGGTTCCGCGCACAATAGAATCATCTAATAAGACAACTCTTTTTCCGGAGATAAGAGAGCGCACAGGGCTTAATTTCAAACGCACTCCTTTTTCTCTTAATTCTTGAGAAGGTTGGATAAAAGTACGACCGATATATTTGTTTTTAATTAAACCTATTTCATAAGGGATTCCGCTTTCCTCAGCATATCCTATTGCACCGGAAATAGAAGAATCGGGAACGCCAATAACTATGTCTGCCTCAACGTGAGCTAACTGTGCTAAATATTTGCCGCATTTTTTTCGGAAAGTATGCACATTAACACCTTCAATATCGCTGTCGGGGCGTGCAAAGTATACAAATTCCATGGCACACATTTTATGAGCAAACTCTCCGGAAAACAAAATTGATTCGGGTTCTTTATCCTTTTCAAAAATAATCATTTCGCCCGGGTCTACATCTCTTACAAAATTAGCTCCAACGACTTCAAAAGCACAAGTTTCACTAGAAATAATATATCCGCCGTTTAATTTACCAATAGAGATAGGGCGTAACCCGTTCTTATCTCTGCAAACATACATTTTATCTTGCGTTAAAATAAGAAAAGCATAAGCGCCTTCAATCATAGTAAGTGCTTCTCCTATAGCATCAATTCTATCTTTTCGTCGGTTCATTTTCACCAGATGCGCTAAAATTTCGGTATCGGAAGAGGTTTGAAAAATACTTCCCTGTGCTTCTAAAGACATTCTTAGTTGTCTGGAATTTACGAGGTTTCCGTTGTGCGCCATAGAGAAGTCTCCGGTATGGTGTCGAAACAAGAAAGGTTGCACATTATCTTTTCCTTCTCCATCAATAGTGGTATAACGTACGTGTCCGATAGCGCAATTGCCTTTCAATTTTGCTAAATTTTTCTCGTTAAAAATTTCGATTACCAATCCTTCTCCTCTTTCTCGATAGAAGTCAGCGCCATCAGTAGTACAAATTCCGCAACCTTGTTGTCCTCGGTGTTGGAGTGCATGCAAACCGTAATATGTTAATTCAGCAGCATTTTCGCAATTAAAAACACCAAAAACGCCGCATTCTTCATTGATCTTGTTCATGGTTTATCCACATTTTGAGTAGGAACATGCCGCACAAGTTAAGCATCCTTCCTTAAATTCCATTGTATTTTGTTCACCGCATCTTGGGCAAACTTGTCCTTTGGCTTTTGTTCCATCAGCGATATATTTTTTCAATGCACGAATCACTCCATTTTTCCATGAGTTAATAGTTTCTTCACGAAAATTGAGTCCTTCAATAATATTTACTACATTTTCTACAGGAATATCATGACGAAGAAGGGCGGATATCATTTTGGCATAGTTCCAAAATTCAGGGTTAAAACAACGAGATAAACCTCTCACAATCACTTCATATCCATCGGCATCGTAATACATAAAGTCGTATTGTTTTCTCCCGTCATCCATTTTGTTTTTAATAATATAACCTTCTGTTAAAGTTTTCGGGAGCGTAAACCTTTCATCTTCAGCTTTTCCGGTAAATATTTCATAGGGTCTTCCATCTTTTGTTCCAATAAAAGCTACCCAATCTTCATTATCATTTTTAAAGCGTACAATTTCTGCTTTTAATTCTTTAGGGCGTTTTAGAAGTGAAATATCTATGGTAATGGGTTCTATTTTTTTCTTTTCTTTTTCGTTCGCATCAACTAAAACGCCGCTTCTTGAACCTTCGCGATAAACAGTCATGCCCTTACATCCTGATTCCCATGCTTTTACATATAGAGCGCCGACGGTATCTTGCGTTGTATCTTCCGGTAAATTAATAGTTACTGAAATGGAATGGTCAACCCATTTTTGTACGTTGCCTTGCAGTTCAACTTTTTTCAAATAGTTTGTATCTGCAGCTGTTGATCTGAAATAGGGAGATTTTTCGAATATGGTTTTAACCTCATCATTGCTCATTTTGTAGAGTTGGTCTTTGGTAATCCCTATTGTTTCAGCATATACAAAAAATTTTGGATGGAAAACGTGGTATTCTTCCCAAAAGTCGCCATTTTGGTCTCGGGTAGTTTGGCGATTATTTAAGTCGTTGGGATTTACTTTTCGTTTTCTGTTATAGGCAACTTTAAAAGCGGGTTCTATTCCGGAAGTGGTTTGTGTACAAATACTCACACTTCCTGTTGGGGCAATAGTGAGCAGGGCAATATTTCTTCTTCCGAAACGAATCATATCTTCATATAATTTTTCATCGGCGTCTTTAATTCTTAATATGAACGGATTTGAGGCTTCTTTCATACTGCTGTACACGGGGAAAGCGCCACGTTCCCGCGCCATAGTAACCGAGGAACGATATGCTGCCAGAGCCAATTGTTTGTGTACTTCTGTAGAGAAAGCGTTTCCGTGTTCAGAGCCATATCTTATATTGAGAGCTGCCAGCATATCTCCTTCAGCTGTGATTCCCAATCCGGTGCGTCGTCCTTTAAGTGTTTGGCGTTTAATTTTTTTCCAGAGGTCTGTTTCCACACGTTTCACGTCTTCAGTTTCAGGATCGTTTGCAATTTTCTCTAAAATTTGGTCAATTTTCTCTATTTCTAAGTCAATAATGTCGTCCATCAAACGTTGCGCGTACTGCACATGTTCTTTAAAGAGTGTCATATCGAAAGTTGCGTTTTCTGTAAACGGGTGGTTTACATAACTATAGAGATTTATTGCGATAAGGCGGCAACTATCGTACGGGCAGAGTGGGATTTCTCCGCAGGGGTTTGTAGAAACCGTTCTAAATCCTTCATCTTCGTAACAGTCAGGAACTGCTTCTTTTCGGATAGTATCCCAAAAGAGTACTCCGGGTTCTGCTGATTTCCATGCGTTATAAATAATTTTATCCCATAATTTTTTTGCGTCTATCTCTTTTTTGATTTTAGGATGTTGAGAATTTATGGGATATTGTTGAATATATGGTTTTTCTGATCTCACTGCTTCCATAAATTCGTGGTCAATTTTCACAGATACGTTTGCGCCTGTTATTTTTCCTTCGGTCAGTTTTGCATCAATAAAATGTTCTGCGTCCGGGTGTTTGATTGAGATAGAGAGCATCAGCGCACCACGGCGTCCATCTTGGGCTACTTCGCGAGTTGAGTTAGAGTATCTTTCCATAAAAGGGACTACACCGGTTGAGGTAAGTGCACAATTTTTCACATGGCTACCTGACGGGCGAATATGAGAGAGGTCGTGTCCAACTCCGCCTCTACGTTTCATCAGTTGCACTTGTTCTTCGTCCATCTTCATAATTCCTCCGTATGAATCTGAGTTATGGTTATTTCCAATAACAAAACAGTTTGACAAAGAGGCAACTTGGTAGCTATTACCGATACCTGCCATTGGGCTACCTTGAGGAATTATATATTTAAAATTCTTAAAGAGTTCATGGATTTTTTCTTCGGGCAGCGGATTTGCATATTTTTTTTCGATGCGTGCAAATTCATAAGCTAAGCGGCTGTGCATTTCATCCGGGTTTCGTTCCAACAATTCTCCTTTATCGTTTTTCAAGGAATATTTATCAATCCAAACGCCAGCGGCGAGTTCGTCGCCTTCAAAATAAGCTACAACCTCATCAAATATTTCTTGTTTTGTATAAGTTTTTAGCGGCATACTCATAATACCGGTTTGCTCAAATTGTTTTGTTTGAGGTGCAGAGACAATATGCGCTGTAAGATTGTCTAAGTTGATTTCCCTTGTTTCCACAATATTTTCGAAGTGTGGTTTTTCGGCAGGTATTTTTTCTTCTTTTATTAAAATAGAGGTTTCTTCAAAGTCTAATAACGAAATCTCATTATCCATAATCCTATTATTTTCAATATCAATAAATTAAAAAATTAACACAAACTGACTTTTTGCACTTTTAGAAAAGAGAGTGTATAGAGTTTGTTGAAAGAGTTTATAAATCAGACAAATATCATCAAAAAAAAAGAGTCAACTCGTACGCGCTAAAATAGATTTTGATTACAATTTAAATATATTTTTTTACATGAAAGAATCAACAAAATGTAGTTAATAATTTTATCATTTGAAAACTAAGAAATTGCATTTTTTTCCAAAAAAAGAGCAAGAAAAAACTGTTTAATTTCAAAAAAAAATATAAACAGTAAAAAAAAATCAATAAAAAAAGTTAGGCGGAAAGCAAAATTCCGCCTAAAAGATTTAATAAAAGTGTTACATTTTTTTTTTTTTTTTTTATGGGGATTTGAACCCCCGGTAGGGTTTTCTCTTCGACAGTTTAGCAAACTGTTGGTTTCAGCCACTCACCCATCTCTCCTTTTTTTTTCGTGGGGCGGCAAAAATATATTTTTTTTAATGTCTTTCTATTGTCATTTTTTAAAAAAACATTTTATTTTTGCCAAAAAATTTTTGATGACGTTTACGGTATCACAAATTGCAGAAATAATTTCAGGCTTAATAGAAGGAGACCCCAACAGTACAATTCATACAATTTGTAAAATTGAAGAGGGAATTGAGGGAGGATTGACTTTTTTGGCAAACCCTAAATATACTGACTTTATTTACGATACAAAAGCTTCTGCTGTAATTGTTAGTAATGACTTCGTTCCTGAAAAACCTGTTCAAGCTACTTTAATTCGAACAGAAAATTCCTATTTGGCTTTGGCAAAATTATTAGATGTATATCAAAAGATGAAGCCGAAAAAAACCGGAATTTCTACACAAGCCGATATTGCTAAAACTGCAATCATTGGTAAAAATGTATATATTGGTGCATTTGTTAGTATTGGAGAATCTGCAATAATTGAAGATAATGTTCAATTGTATCCACATGTGTTTATCGGAGATAATGTAAAAATTGGAAATAATTCTATTCTTTACTCAGGAGCTAAAATTTATACAGAGTGCAAAGTAGGAAATCATACCATTATTCATTCCGGCGTTGTAATTGGAGCCGATGGATTTGGATTTGCGCAACAAGATGGAGACCATTTCAAAGTGCCTCAAGTGGGAAATGTTGTTATTGGTAATCATGTTGAAATTGGAGCTAATACCTGCATTGATAGAGCTACAATTGGGTCAACAATAGTTCACGACTATGTGAAATTAGATAACCTTATCCAAATTGCTCACAATTGTGAAATCGGAGAAAGTTCAGCCTTTGCTTCTCAAGTAGGCATCTCAGGCTCTACAAAAATAGGCAAAAAGACAATTTTAGCCGGACAAGTAGGGGTTGCAGGACACTTGAAAATTGGAGATAATGTGATTGTTGGTGCTCAGTCTGGAGTATCAAATAATATTCCTGACAATAAAATTGTGTTAGGCTCACCTGCTATCTCTGCATTAGATGAAAAAAAACTTATTATATATAGAAAAAAATTACCTGAATTGTTTAACCAAATTAATGATTTTAAATTGATGATGAAGAAATCAGAGTGATTTTTTCAAATAACAAGTTTTTTATGAAAAAAAACCAAATTACAATTGCATCGGAGGTATCTATCTCCGGAAAAGGATTGCACACAGGGTGTGCTGTATCTATTACGTTGCTTCCGGCACCGGCAAATCATGGAATCGTTTTCCAAAGAATTGATTTATCTGATAAACCTAAGGTTAAAGCACATATTCTTAATGTTACTGATACATCAAGAAGTACTAACCTTCAGGAAAATGGAATCAATATCAAAACAGTGGAACATCTATTAGCTGCTTTAGCAGGTATGAGTATTGACAATCTACTCATTCACATTAATGCAGAAGAAATACCTATCATGGATGGAAGCGCCGCCCATTTTATCTCGATGATAAAGAAAGCCGGTACCAAAGAACTATCTGAAGAAAGAGAATATATTTCTGTGGATGAAGTGGTTAAATTTGAAAAACCCGACCAGGGTATCGAATTACTTTTGGTGCCGGCAGAGAAATTTACTATGTCTGTTATGGTTGATTATGGTACTTCTGTGTTGTCAAGCCAATATGCTTCCATAAAAAAAATGGAAGAGTTTGTGGACAATATTTCCTCCTGCAGAACCTTTGTTTTCCTACATGAATTACATTATCTGATAAAGAACAACTTAGTAAAAGGTGGAGAGTTAGATAATGCTATTGTTTTTGTTGATAAAAAACCTAATCCTGAAATATTAGAAGAAGTACAAAACTTCTTCAATAAAAAAAATATTCAAATCAACGAAAACGGTACTTTAAATAATGTTAAACTACAATTTTACAACGAACCTGCGTGCCATAAGTTGCTAGACCTACTAGGCGATTTGTATCTTCTAGGAAAACCTATTAAAGGTGAAATTATTGCCCGTAAACCCGGACATTTTGCAAACACAGAGTTCGTAAAGCTAATTTATGAATATTTGGAAAACAAAGGTAGCGTAAAAAAAATCTGAAAAATTTTATGTTAACATCTTTGCTAACAACTGGGTGGGCAAACCCATTACATTAAAAAAACATCCATTAATAGAAGTCACGCCAACCAACCCAATCCATTCCTGAATACCATATGCGCCTGCTTTGTCGTAAGGATTATAATTAACAATATAATATTGTATCTCCTCTTCCGAAAGATTTTTAAAGGTTACTTCCGTAATGCTGTGTTTCGTCTTGTGTTTATTATTCGAAGCTACAGTTATTCCACTAATAACCTGATGCGTTTTTCCCGATAACCGGCGTAACATTTCGAAAGCCTCAGTTTCGGTTTTAGGTTTTCCAAAAATCACTCCATCCAAAACAACAATCGTATCACATGAAATAAACAAGTCGTTTTCAGAAAATTTTGAAAAATTGATAGGCGTTAATTTGAGTTGCGATAGATATTCTGCAATTTGAACAGGGTTGAAATGCGCAGGATAGGTTTCATCTACATCTGTATGTAAGACTTCAAAACTAATTCCCATCTCTTCAAGAAGTTTCATACGCCTTGGAGATTTTGAAACTAAATATAGTTTCTTATTATTTATTTTGTATTTTGAATTATTCATTGCGCTTTTTAATCTGTTTGATAAATATTTACGTATAAGAAAGAACTTGACAAGACACAGAATCCGATTGGGTTTAATGTGAAAAGAGATTGATCTACTATCTTAGCTCCTCCAAATATCTCCTCACCGTTTTTTCCATCCCAAAATACAAAGCATCGCTAATTAAGGCATGACCGATTGAAACTTCTAATAATTGTGGGATAGTTTTTGCAAAATAGTTGAGGTTGTGCAAGTTGAGGTCGTGTCCGGCATTGAGTCCAAGCTCTTGTTTTACAGCTTCTTCTGCAGCAAGGAGGTAATCTTTAATAGCTGCCTTTGGATTCACCGGATAGTTTGTAGCATAGCTTTCTGTATATAATTCTATTCTGTCTGTGCCGCAACTTTTCGCATTTCGAACTATCTCTACTTCCGGATTTACAAAAATGGATGTGCGAATCCCTGCTTTTCTGAAATTTTGACAAATTTCAAAAAGGAATTCTTGAAATTTTACGGTGTCCCAACCGTTGTTCGAGGTAATAGCATCCGGAGCATCCGGAACTAAAGTAACTTGATGAGGTTTTACTTCCATTACCAAATCAATAAAATCTTTGGATGGGTATCCCTCAATATTAAATTCGGTAGTAACAATTTTTTTTAAATTTCTAACATCTTCGTAACGAATGTGCCGTCCGTCTGGTCTCGGATGTACAGTAATTCCCTGTGCGCCAAATTTTTCAATATCTCCAGCTACCTGAATGAGGTTAGGAAGATTTCCTCCTCGGGCATTGCGCAACGTAGCTATTTTGTTAATATTTACACTTAATTTTGTCATAAATAATCTGATTTAAGTGGCAAAAATATATTTTTAGCAATTAAGTGAAATTTTATATTTTTGCAGTCCAAAAATTATACAATGGAGCTTATTACACCCTCATTTGGATTGATATTTTGGATGCTTATTGGTTTTGGTATCCTTGTTTTCATTTTGGCAAAGTATGCTTGGCCTGTCATAATAAAGATGATTAATGAACGTGAACAGTTTATTCAACAACAACTTACAGAAGCAGGGTTGGTGCGGGATGAGATGAAGAATCTGAAATCGGAACATGCCCAATTGTTAATTCAAGCCAAAGATGAACGCGACAAAATAATAACAGATGCCCGTAAAATGGTGGAAAAAATGAACGATGAAGCAAGGCTTCGTCGTGAAAGAGAGGCAGATACAATGTTGAATGAAACCCGGAAAGCTATCGAAAATGAAAAAATGAAAGCGCTTACAGAAATTAAAAACGAAATAGCCAATCTATCTATTGAAGTCGCTGAAAAAATTCTCCGGAGTGAATTGAAAGAGAGTTCGAGACAAGAAGAATTTATTCAACAATGGGTGGCGGAACTGAAAATGAAAGAAAATACTATTAATTATTAATACATAGAACAAAATGGAAAATAAGGTTCAAGAAATTACAGATAAAATATATCGTGAAGGTGTTGAAAAAGGTCAATCAGAAGCGCAACAGATTATCCAAGCAGCCGAAGAGAAAAAAGCGGATATGCTGAAAACTGCGCGTCACGAAGCAGAAAAAATCATTGCAGATGCCAAAAAATCTGCCGAAGAGTTAACTAAGCATACCCAATCCGAATTACAGATGTATGCCCAACGCGCTGCCGAAGCGCTGAAAAGCGAAATTGCAGACCTGCTGACTAACACGGTTGTAGATGTCGCAATTAGCGAAACTATTAATAATGAGTGGCTGCAGAAATTGATGCTTACCTTGGCATCGGAATGGCTGAATCGGGAAAATGTTGTCATCCAAACTGCAGATGCCGACACACTTACTCAATATTTTACAAAACACGCCAAAGAATTGCTAAACAAAGGTATACAAATTGAGCAAGTGAACGGCAAAAACGCCGGATTCGCAATTATGCCCGCCAACAAAGGCTATAAAGTTCAGTTCGGAGAAACAGAATTTGCAGCATACTTTAAAGAATTTCTACGCCCTAAGCTTGTTGAAATGTTGTTTAAACAGTAATATCAATGAATTACTATTGCCTAATAGCTGGACTGCCAGACATCGAAATTGAAGATCACAAGCTCGTTTTTAGTGTTGCTGACTTCAAAGAGGAGGTTCGACCACAATTATCAAATGAAGACGCTAAATTGTTTGACTTGTTTTTTATTAAGTTTGACAATAAAAACCTGCTGCGTTATCTCAAAAACAAAGAGGCAATCTTTGATGAACACGGAAATTTAAGCAAAGAAGAATTGGAGAATTGTTTACAACTGTTGAAAGAAGACAGCAAGACAATTAGCCCATTTTTCCCTTCCTATTTTGAGACTTTTGTGCTTGAATATAAAGAAGCACAACAAACAGATATGAATACTGCTTTTTGGGAAGACCGATTAACCGAATTGTATTACCAATGGGCTATCAATTGTGGTAATAAATTGATATCTTGTTGGTTTGAGTTTAATCTTAATCTCAATAATATTCTTGCCGCTTATGCTTGTCGTAAGTACCAAAAAGAAGCAGAGCCGGTGGGCGACAACGAGGTTGCAGAATCTATCAAGAAATCGAGTCAACGAGATTTTGGTCTCACCGGAACTCTCGACTATTTGGATGTGTTACAACGTCTTTCCGAAGAATCTGATCTGTTTGAACGTGAAAAGAAAATAGACCTGCTCAAATGGCAATGGCTTGATGAACAAACCTTTTTCAACTATTTCAGCATCGAAAAGGTGTTTGCCTATTTGGTAAAACTCGAAATCATTGAACGTTGGGCAAGTCTTGACCCCATTGAGGGAGAAAAACTGTTCAGAATACTGATTGGTAATCTGAAAGAAAATGCAATGAAGAGACAAGCTGACGGCGGCTCCGGTCCCGCCGCTGGGTAAAGGCAACGTCAGGTCAAAGTAAGGGCAACGTTAGGTTGCCCACAGAAAGTGCATAAGGGTAACGTCAGGTTGCCTATAAATAAAAATCAAAAACCAAAAATAATGACAAAAGGATTAGTAAAAGGGATCGTAGCAAACCTAGTAACAATTGAAGCCGATGGACCTGTTTTACAAAACGAAATCTGTTTTATCCAAACAGGCGGCGACCGATTGATGTCGGAAGTAATCAAAGTAGTTGGCAAGAACACCTACGTACAAGTTTATGAAAGTACCCGCGGGCTTAAAGTAGGTGCGGAAGTAGAATTTGCAGGACACATGCTTGAGGTAACCCTCGGGCCGGGTATGCTGTCCCGAAACTACGACGGTTTGCAAAACGACTTAGACAAAATGGAGGGTGTTTTTCTGAAACGCGGAAACTATACTTTCCCATTAAACGAAAGCAAACTGTGGCATTTCAAACCCATTGCCAAAGTGGGCGATACGGTTGTTGCCGGAAGTTGGCTCGGCGAAGTAGATGAAAATTCGCAACCCCACAAAATCATGGTTCCATTCACTTTTGAGGGAAAATTCACACTCAAAAAACTTGTATCGGAAGGAGAATACACCATCGAAGATAATATCGCCACCCTTACCGATGCTTCGGGTAATGATATTGAAATCAACATGATGCAGAAGTGGCCCGTGCGTAAACCGGTTACTGCATACGTATCCAAACCGCGTCCGTTCAAACTGTTAGAAACCGGTGTCCGCATTATTGATACGGCAAATCCGATTGTAGAGGGTGGCACGGGTTTTATTCCGGGTCCTTTCGGAACGGGAAAAACAGTGTTACAGCACGCCATCTCAAAACAAGCGGAAGCTGATATCGTGATTGTGGCTGCCTGTGGAGAACGCGCTAACGAAGTTGTGGAAATCTTTGCAGAGTTCCCGCACCTCATTGATCCCCACACCGGCAGAAAGTTGATGGAACGTACCATCATCATTGCCAACACTTCCAACATGCCTGTGGCCGCAAGAGAAGCCTCCGTTTATACGGCAATGACTATCGCCGAGTATTACCGTTGTATGGGACTGAAAGTGTTATTAATGGCCGACTCTACCTCCCGTTGGGCGCAGGCGTTGCGCGAAATGTCGAACCGCTTGGAAGAACTGCCCGGTCCCGATGCTTTCCCCATGGACTTGTCGGCGATCATCTCCAACTTCTACGGTCGTGCCGGCTTTGTGGAATTAGTAAATGGCGCTACCGGCTCCATCACTTTTATCGGAACAGTGTCCCCTGCCGGCGGAAACCTCAAGGAGCCTGTAACCGAAAATACTAAGAAAGTAGCCCGATGCTTCTTTGCCTTAGAGCAAGAACGCGCCGACAAAAAACGCTATCCTGCAGTAAATCCTATTGACAGTTACTCGAAATATTTGGAATATCCTGAATTTGAAGAATATATAAGCCAGCGGGTCTCTCCGCACTGGACAGCAACGGTGAACGAACTGAAAACGAGAATGCAGCGCGGCAAGGAGGTGGCAGAACAAATCAATATTTTGGGCGACGACGGTGTGCCGGTATCCTACCACATCACTTTTTGGAAATCGGAACTTATTGACTTCGTTATCTTACAACAAGATGCATTCGACAAAATAGATTCGGTAACCTCCATTGAACGGCAGCAATATATGGTAGATTTGATGATGCGCATCTGTCGCACTGAATTTGAATTTGCAAATTTTAACGACGTAATGGATTATTTCAAAAAAATGATCAACATTTGTAAACAGATGAACTATTCTGCTTTTCAATCAGATGATTTTAAGGGATTTGAAAAAGAGTTAGAGGAAATGATAAACAAGAATTAATTTTATGAAGTTAGAATATCATAAACCTATAAACCCATAAACCTATAAACCTATAAACCTATAAACCCATAAACCCATAAACCTATAAACCTATAAACCTATAAACCCATAAACCATTAATCATTCAAAATTCTAATCTATGGCAAAAGCATTTCAAAAGATATACACGCAAATCAGCCAAATTACTAAAGCTACCTGCATGTTAAAAGCTACGGGCATTGGCTACGATGAGTTGGCAACCGTTGATGGGGCTTTGGCTCAAGTAGTGAAAATTAACAACGATGAGGTAACCTTGCAGGTGTTTCGCGGCACGGAAGGGATTCGTACTAACGCAGAAGTGGTTTTCCTCGGAAAATCTCCAACGTTGAAAGTGGGTCCGCAGTTGGCAGGTCGTTTTTTCAATGCCCTCGGCGAACCTATTGACGGCGGCGCAGCGCCCGAAGGAGAAGAGCGCGAAATTGGCGGACCATCCGTAAACCCCGTGCGCCGAAAACAACCCTCAGAACTGATTGCTACCGGAATCGCCGGTATTGACTTGAACAACACTCTAGTAACCGGACAGAAAATCCCGTTCTTCGCCGATCCCGACCAGCCGTTCAACCAAGTAATGGCGATTGTGGCGCTGCGCGCTGAAACCGACAAGATTATTCTCGGCGGAATGGGACTGACCAACGATGACTACCTGTTTTTTAAGAATATGTTTAGTAACGCTGGCTCGTTAGATCGTATCATCAGTTTTGTAAATACTACAGAAGATCCTCCGGTAGAACGACTTCTGATCCCCGACATGGCGCTCACCGCTGCCGAGTATTTTGCGGTGGACAAAAACGAAAAAGTGTTGGTGCTGCTTACCGATATGAGTTCTTACGCAGACGCACTCTCGATTGTGTCGAACCGGATGGACCAAATTCCGTCGAAAGATTCAATGCCCGGATCGCTCTATTCCGACTTGGCAAAGATTTACGAAAAAGCGGTACAGTTTCCCGAAGGCGGCTCTATTACTATCATTGCGGTAACCACTTTGTCGGGCGGCGATATCACCCATGCCGTTCCCGATAATACTGGCTATATAACGGAAGGGCAGCTGTTTCTGCGTCGCGATACCGATGTGGGAAAAGTAATTGTGGACCCTTTCCGAAGCCTCTCTCGTTTAAAACAGTTGGTAATCGGAAAGAAAACACGCGAAGACCACCCGCAAGTGATGAATGCTGCCGTGAGACTTTTTGCTGATGCTGCAAACGCCAAAACAAAACTCGAAAACGGATTTGACCTCAGCAACTACGACGAAAGGACATTGGCTTTTGCAAAAGATTATTCAACTCATTTGTTGGCTATTGATGTAAATATCAATACTACCGAAATGCTTGACACTGCCTGGCGATTGTTTGGAAAGCATTTTAAAGCCGAAGAAGTAAATATCAAACAAGAATTTGTAACAAAATATTGGAAAGAAGAATAAAAACAAAATGGCTATAAAATTTCAATACAATAAAACCTCTCTTCAAGGCATCGAAAAACAGTTAAAGATGCGGTTGCGCGCTTTACCTACAATTAAAAATAAGGAAAGCGCCCTGAGAATTGAAGTGAAAAAAGCTAAAGACGAAGCCAAAGAATTGGAACAAAAATTGGAAGCACATATTTCTTCGTATGAAAAAATGGCTGCTTTGTGGAACGAGTTTGAAGCTTCGCTTATCTCAATTCAAGACGTGAAACTATCCTATAGAAAAATTGCCGGTATCAGGGTACCCATGCTTGATGAGGTGATATTTGAAACAAAACCGTTTAGTTTGTTCAACAGTCCGAAATGGTACTTAGATGGTATCCAACTGTTACACTCTTTGGCTAAAATGGGCATCGAGTACGAATTCTGCATCATGAAAATCAATATGCTGGAGTATGCCCGAAAAAAAACAACCCAAAAAGTGAATCTGTTCGAAAAAGTGCAGATTCCGGGTTTTGAAGATGCCGTAAGAAAAATAAAACGTTTTATGGAAGATGAAGAAAATCTATCGAAATCATCACAAAAAATAATGAAATCAAAACAAGCAAGCCATGGTTGAGAAAATGAAAAAATACAGCTTCTTGATTTATTATAAAACTTATAATGAATTTTTGGAAACTATCCGACAGGCAGGTGTCGTGCATATTGTTGAAAAACAGAATG
Organism: Bacteroidales bacterium; assembly: GCA_031286285.1. Taxonomy (GTDB): domain Bacteria; phylum Bacteroidota; class Bacteroidia; order Bacteroidales; family WCHB1-69; genus WRNX01. The sequence continues at coordinate 47,775 of JAITUN010000113.1, forward strand.
GTATTCCTGATGATGCTACCGACTTGCGCAGTCGCCTGACCGTTGCCGATTCTTTGAAAAACACCATCCTTACGCTGCAACGTAGATTAGCTAATAAAAAGGATGTTACCCTAAAACCCTTAGATCCCTCTGTAGATGGAATGCAAATATTAGCAAGATACGAAGATTTGAAAACCAAAGAAGAACAACTCAATGCACAGAAACAAACACTGCAAAAAGAGATTGCGCAAATGACAGTGTGGGGCAACTTTGAACCGGAAATTATCGAAAAACTACAAGAATCGGGACATCATGTCAAGTTTTATGCTTGCCGAGACCGTGAATTTCAAGCCGAATGGACAGACAAGTTTGATGTGGTGGAGGTTGCCCGTATAAACGCTTTGATCTATTTTGTAACAGTTACCCCTGCAGAGTGTACTGAGGAACCCGATGCTGAAAAGATGAAAATATCAGACCGATCGCTCAACCAACTTCAAGAACTCTTGAACGAGAATCAAATACAGATAAGAGAAATTGAAAGTCAAATCGATTTATTAGCCGTTGAGCAATTGGAAAACCTGTTAGAGACACAACGACAATTGACAGGCAATATTGATTTGGATAAAGTTCATTTACAAACCGAAAAAAAAGCCGAAGAAAAATTGATGCTGCTTGAAGGTTGGGTCCCCGAAAAAAGAGAATCGGAATTGATTTGCGCCCTTGAAACACAAGATGTTTACTACCTAAGCAAAATACCTGATAGAGATGACCATTCAGTGCCGATACTGCTCAAAAACAACTGGTTTGCACGCCTCTTTGAGCCTATTGGAGAACTGTACGATTTCCCCAATTATCACGAATTGGATTTGACGCCCTTTTTTGCACCTTTCTATATGCTTTTCTTCGGGCTTTGCCTCGGCGATGCAGGATATGGATTATTATTGCTGTTTGCCGGATTGTTTGCCAAAAGAAAAGTAAAACCCTCAATGAAACCGATTATGACCCTTGTTGCGGTATTAGGAGCAGCCACTTTTGTATGTGGAACCATAGGAGGAACATTGTTTGGAATTAGTCTTGTTGATGTGCAATGGCAGTGGCTTGATACATTTAAAAAGTTTATGCTCGACTCTAACCAGCTGTTTAACTTAGCGTTGATATTGGGCGGTGTACAGATTATATTCGGAATGTTTGTCAAGGCATTTGGAACCATTCGACGCTACGGTTTTATATATTCATTAGAAATATGGGGTTGGCTTATCCTTTTTTTAGGCGGCGGCGGCTTATATTTTGCTACCGAAAAAACTCTCCTCGCACCAAATATGGCTCGTTACCTGTGCTATATAATATTGGGGATTGCCGGTATATTCATTTTTATTCTCAACGACCCGAAGCGCAATCCTTTGATTAACATAGGCGCAGGACTATGGAATACATATAATATGGTAACCGGCGTGCTGGGCGATTTACTTTCATATATCCGTTTGTTTGCGTTGGGCATTTGCGGAGGAGTGATGGGGTTTGTATTTAACGACCTTGCAATTCAACTCAGCGGGAATATACCTGTAGTAAGCCAAGTGGTTATGCTTATTATTTTGTTGGTGGGGCACTTGTTAAATTTATTTATGTCAGGATTGGGCGCTTTTGTTCACCCCATGCGTCTCACTTTCGTAGAGTTTTATAAAAACGCCGGCTTTGAAGGTGGTGGGAAAAAATATAAACCATTTAAAAAAATTGAGAATTGAGATGAGAATATTAGTTTTTTATTTTATTTGCAGCAACTTATTAATTAATTAAATTATGAATAAATTTACCCTTTCCATTTTAATTTTGTTTGTATGTGCAATCTCATTACAAGCACAAATTACACAAGAACAAGCCAAGACTATTGTTTTGGAATATCTTCAAAATGAAGTAACTCCATCTTACTTCTTATATACCAATGCTCAAGAGCCAAGTGAAGAGAATATTGTATTAACCACACTTAATGAGGAAATTATTGAAATTGAGTATGCTTGCTGGGCTTTTTATCTGAATGAACATCCCAATCTCAACGCTCCTTGCCAACATCGTTATTTATTTGTGAAAGAGGATGATGGTAATCTGTTGGAACTCATTACAAGCAATGATCTTGGTCCTACGGATTTAACCGAGTGGACATTAGTTTACGTTTCTCCGGAGTATATGGATGCTACCTTGTCAAATCTTAGTATCTCTGTAGGCGCCTTGGAGCCTGTATTTAGTAACGATATTTACAACTATGTGGTAAATTTAGTTGAAAAAGAGGAGATTACTATTACAGCAACTCCTGCAAATCCCAGTGCAATCGTAAGCGGTGCCGGAACATTTCCCCTTGAAATTGGGGAAAACAACTTTACGATTCATGTAATTGCTGAAGATAACATAACAGAATTGGACTATACAATAGTGATAAACAATGCATTAGGTGTCTCAGAAACTGATTTGTCTTTGATTACCCTTATTCCAAACCCCACCACCGGAGAGTTACGAGTTACGAGTTACGAGTTACAAGTTACAAGTATTGAGGTGTTTGATATTTATGGGCGAGCCGTAAGTACTCACTACTCACTACTCACTACTCACTACTCAATCAATATTTCGCACCTTCCGGCAGGGTTGTATTTTGTAAAAGTTTATACAGAAAATGGAGTGTTTGTTGAAAAAATTATAAAGAAGTAAGAAGTTAGAAGTTAGAAGTTAGAAGTTAGAATATCATAAACCTATAAACCTATAAACCCATAAACCTATAAACCATTATGAAAAAACACCTCCTCCTTTTCTTTGCCCCGTTTATCTTCTTTTCCTTGTCTGCACAAATAACACAAAAAGAAGCAGATATAAAAGTAACGGAACACTTGAGCGGAATTACGATTCCATTTACCCTTTATGCCCATGAAGATGTGCAAACCGGATTTGAAGTACTTACTTCTACCGGTGAGAAACTGAAATTGGCTTACTC
>JAITUN010000234.1 GCA_031286285.1 Bacteroidales bacterium
CCTGGGCAATGTTCGGGACAACCATGCTATAATCATTTTGAGTTTGGCACTTCAGAAGCAAAAATAAATGTACAATTCAGCATACATAATATATGGAATTGGGAAATTCCTACCGGTACATTCAAGATAGGAGGTTCTACAACAAAGCCAATATTATCAGATATTTATTTCCTTTTTGTTGAAAATGGAACAGTTGGAATATGCGAAGATGAGGCTATGTTGAAAATAAGCAAATCAAAAGAAAATCTTAATTTTACTCTTAAAGGGAAAATGCGTTTTGGAGAGGAATTATATGATTTCAAATTAACTTATAGAATGTAATCTGAGCTTCTAATTTACAACGAATTACCTAACTATGAACTTAAAGATATTTATCGTAAGCCGAACGCCTAACGAGCATATTGGCTCAATGGCGGCACTACCCCCGCTTGACAGAGCAGATAAAAAGCAAGTTTGTCGCCCGCTGGGAAGTGCTTGGAAGCCGCCACTACGCAAAGCCGCCGGCACGTTATGGGCAAGTTTTTTGGAAAACTTACCCCATAGATGAAAGAGATAATTGTTGTTCAGTGAGTTGTAAATGGACTTCGGCTCATTTTGAAAACAAAAAGTAGGATGGTTTAATCTTAGAAGTCCCCTGAATTTATGATAAAATGGATTTTTCCAAGACCCGGTGACTCTTTTGTTGGGTGGATAGGTAGAGTAACACTTATCTGCACCATAACCTTTATAATTTTAGGAACCTTTGGCTTAATAATGAACAAGTATTACCAAGATGATACCATCGTAACTGATTACGAATGGATAGGACTTGATCCTAACCGACCCGTTTCGGATATCTCTCACAGAGATTGGAAAACCGGACAGGTATATTACCGAGAATACGGACCGTTTGAGAATAGAATACAAAATCCTTCAAACTCTAACTTAGATATCAGAGTCAACGGGAGACAGGTCTCAATAGAAGATTTGTTTATTGACTACCAACTTGAGAATGACTATGAATATCTTTATGAGATGTTTCGAGATTAAAAAAAACTAACCATTAATAATTATGAGAGATATAGAGGCTAACCCCGCGGATTTTGCTATTAATAAAGGTAAACCATTTGATTTTTTTTCTGACCCGTTGGACGATGAGGATTCAACAGCCCCCTTTGGAAGCTATACCAAGTGCAGCCCTCAAATGTGTATTTATTGCCCGTATGAAATTTGCCCTCTTACTGGTTGCCCAAAATAAACTGACTGTATTATGAATTTTAAAAGACTTGAAGAAATTAAAAAAGAAGGTTTTACAGGATTCAAAACCATGAAAGAATTATTTAAGGATAATTCTGTAATTCCTCAAATGAGAGGAGTTTATATGGTTCTCAATATGTCCAAAGAAAAAGAATTTCTTACAGTGGGAAGAGGTGGCTTTTTTAAAGGGAAAAATCCTAATATCTCAATTCAAGAACTTGAAAATAATTGGGTTGAAAATGCAATTGTAGTTTACATTGGCAAAGCAGGTGGAGAAAGAAGCGGTGCTACACTTCAGTCGCGTTTAGAACAATATTTTCGCTTTGGACAAGGGAAAAATGTTGGACATTACGGCGGCAGGCTAATTTGGCAACTTAAAAATTCTGCGGATCTTGTTGTTTGTTGGAAAGAATTACCAACAGAAGAGCCAAGAATGGTAGAAATAGAGCTAATTCGAAAATTTATTGCTCAATTTTCAAAACGACCCTTTGCAAACTTGACCGACTAATGAATCCACGACAATTTGAAGATTTTCATAATAAATTGGTGGTCGCTTCTCCTTGTTGGTTTTTACCGTGTTTGTAAACTCACACCGTAAAACCAACCTCACGCAAGATAATAGCGGCAAATCCTCCAATGAGCATTTTATAAGAAGAAAATTATAAAATGTCCACCCTATATTTGCCGCTATTATCTTGCTCTTGCCAACGCACTCTCCAGAAAGTATTTGAGACTTGCAAAACCTAACAAAAGGAAAAATGGCTTTATTAGCCATTTTTCCTTTTGTTGCCCGCCCACCACCCAATAATGAATGAAGTCGAAAAAACACGAATTGTATAGAAAAAAGACTATTTTTGCATGCAAAAATTACATTATGGGCAATATAAAACTCTTTGAAGACAAGCAAGTTCGTTCAACTTGGAGCGAAGCAGAAGAAAAATGGTATTTCGTGGTAGAAGATGTTGTTGCCATTTTAACCGATAGTAGAGACCCAAAGCAATATATTAAACGCTTACGACAACGCGATGACGAATTATCCAAAGGATGGGTACAATTTGTACCTACCCTTACAGTAGAAACAATGGGCGGAAAACAACGAATGAATTGTGCAGATTTAAAAGGAATTTTTCGTATTATTCAATCTATTCCGTCTCCGAAAGCAGAACCATTTAAGCGTTGGTTAGCACAAGTAGGAAGCGAACGAATTGAAGAAATTGAAAATCCGGAAATTGCTACACAACGAACAAGAGAATTATACAAGTTGAAAGGATATCCGGATGATTGGATTGAAAAGCGTATGCGTAGCATTGCCATAAGAGAAGAATTGACGGATGAATGGAAAAATCACGGAGTAAAAGAAAAAGTAGAGTACGCCATTCTTACCGCCGAAATTTCAAAAGCGACATTCGGGCTTACCCCATCTGAATACAAACAATTTAAAGGAATAAAAAGTCAGAACTTGAGAGACCATTTTAATGATCTTGAACTCATTTTCTCGATGCTTGGCGAGGCTTCCACCACAGCGATAGTACGCACACAAAATCCAAAAGGTTTGGTGCAAAATAAACAAGCAGCACGTCAAGGCGGCAAAATTGCAGGCGATGCACGAAAAGCATTGGAATTAAAAACAGGTGAAAGCGTAGTATCGGAAAACAATTTCTTGCCGGAGAAGAAAAAACTAAAAAAGTAGTACCGGAAAGACAGTTTTTTATTACAATTTGGAAAAAAATAACTTATAAGACAATAAAAATAAGATGATTGCGAAACCTTCCCATAACGAGCATATTGGCTCAATGGCGGCACTACCCCCGCTTGAAAATGTGTGTGGAATTGCAAGTTTGTCGCCCGCAGGAAAGTACTTGGAAACCGCCACTGCCCCCAATATGCTGGATCGTTATCTGTCATTTTGGGACAACGCAGTGCGATTGGGAAGCGAAAAAAACAGTGCGTTTCTGACAGCGATGGTTCACTTTGGAAAACAAACGTAAAAAGAGTAAAATGAAGAGTCAAAGAATTATGTCCGAGCAACAAAACATAGAAAATAAATCCTCAATGCACAATTTCGACGAATATATCCGTCAAACCGAGCCGGACAAAAAGGAAAAAGGGCTTATTTGGCAAACGGCTATTGGCTTACAGCAAGTTGATGGTTTGAAACCGTCTGAATATCTTATTCAAACTGCCATACAAAATATTGAGGGAGATATTACTTTTGAGGAAGTTAAAAATCTGATTGACAATTATTATAAAGTCCAAGTTGCCCGACAAGACAACAATCAAGACCGAACGGAAGAGGCTGACAAAGTATCGGCACGCATTGCCGAAATATTGTCGGAAAAAACTTTTTCGTTTTCACCAACTGAATATCTAAACATTCACCGCCGATTATTTGTTGGAATTTATAAATTCGCAGGAAAAATTCGCGATTATAATATCACAAAAGCCGAGTGGGTGCTTGATGGCGATACCGTGCTTTATGCGGGAGCCGACAATCTTCGGGCTACTTTGGAATTTGATTTTGAGCAAGAAAAAAAGTTTGATTTCAAAGGTTTAAATCCACAGCAAGTTATCGAACACATTGCGCATTTTATTTCTTTTTT
>JAITUN010000238.1 GCA_031286285.1 Bacteroidales bacterium
TGGGTCTGAATGCCTTCTTAGATGGCGGAATGACAACACGAAACTATGACATTTCCTATCGTGGCGACGAAAATAATTTGGTTATGAGGCAAGAATATGAAAAATATATTGACCTCTCCAAATCCGATGCGCTCCACACCGCAGCAGGCGGCGGCTTCCGTATCATCATCAACCGGAATTTCATCATTGCCGTAGATTATGCCAAACCGTTTGACAAACAAGACGGAAAAGGAAGCTTGTACGTGAATACGGGATACCTGTTCTAATTGAGAATTGAGAATTGAAAATTGAAAATTGAGAGTTGAGAATTGAAAGTTATTTTTCATGAAACGCATTTCGACCTTGTTAATAATAATTTTCTTATTTCTGTGCGGTATTGGTGCAACGCAGGGAAATACGCAACATCAAATAGATTCCGTACGACGTGTTATTTCCACACAACATGGAATGGAAAAAGTCAAGTCTTATAAGTTGCTGGGAAGTTATCTTTGGAGCAAAGCAACTTCTGAAGAATTGATTGCTTATTTTGAAGAGTTTGAGAAGGTTATTTTAGAAGAACAAAAGCAGGAAAAGAACACTCAATCGGTGCATGATTATATATCGGCATATTCTGTTTTGAAGTTGAATCACAGTCGTGCTATGTGCAACTATGGCAATTTTGAAGAAGCGGAAAAACAGGCTCGCATCGGGATGGATTATTGCAGTAAAAACGAAGAATGGAACTATTACTACGAGTTATACACCATGTTGTTAGATGCTCAGAAATCTGCCCGTAAGTATGAACTCATGCAACGGAATGCAAAAAAACTTTACGCAGAGGCAAAAGAACGAAACCACGCAACAGGCATGGCGTATGCGCTCTATTCGTTGGCGGAGGTTTACACGGATCAAGCCCGCTATGCAGAAGCCGAAGAATCTTATCGGGAATCTATTGATTTGCTGAACAGTATGGATTTTGACGAAGCACATTTTCTATTAGTACGGTCTTGCACAGACCTTGTTACTGTTTTGCTTTCAGCAAATAAATACGATGAAACCTTGCAAGCCCTGCAAAAAGCGGAAGAGGTGGTTGAAAGATGCGAACAATTCAAAGCAGAAAAAGGACAGTCTGCTCAAATTGAACGATTTAACCTGTATTTCCATTATGCAGAATATTATTTGAGAATAAAAAATTACGATAAAGCCGAACATTACTACCGTCTTTTGGAGGAAATCGCTCAAACTTTTGGCAGTGAAAGGCAGGCGCATATCAACTTCTATATTTTACGTGCAGAAATTTTGGAAGCGCGCGGACAATATGCAGAAGCATTGACAATGACAAAAAAATGCGAACAAATTTTCAATACCATCGGTGGCAATCCTTTAGGATGGGCAAAGATCATGTTTGTCAAACTTCGTTTATTGATCCGTTTGGGAAAAGCAGAAGAAAGTATTGCCTTATACGATTCTTTACTAATAGAAACCGACAGGGTTCGCGATAAAGAGTTTAACGCCCAATTAGACGAACTGCGCACCGTTTACGAAGTGGATAAAATAACCGCCGAAAAAGAACTTAACCACATCGAAAAAATCCGCAACCGCAACTATTTCTTTTTTGCGCTCGGCGGATGTTTTTTGTTGGCAATAGCTTTGGGAATATGGATTTATTATAGCCGGACGATTGTTAAGAAAAATCGCGGATTGTATCGTCAAATCAAAGAGCAAGACCGTTTGGCGGATGAATTAGAAGCGATGAGCAAGCAATATGAACAAATGGCGCAATTGATGCCATCCGCAGATGCAAATGTAGAGACGCGGCATGCCACGTCTCTACTGCCGGGCAACAGGCAGCAACGACAACTTGTTTCTCACCTGCGCGATTTTCTGCTCAAAGATAGATATTTCGCAAATTACGACATTGACATTCAGGGAATTATCCCAAAAATGGCAACCAACAGGACTTCCCTTTTCGAGGCGCTCAAAGCCGTTACGGGAAAAACACCAATGGAATTTATAAACTACCTGCGTTTAGATGAAGCCAAACGGTTGCTCGACGATTCCAACCTCACCATAGAATCCATTGCCGTAGAATGTGGATTCAACACAGCCCGCACACTCTATCGTCAATTCCGCGAACGCTATCGCATTACGCCGGCGGAGTATCGAAAGTTTTCGGTTGACAGTTTTCAGTTGACTAAAAATCCCATATAATTTTTAGGCGTTATAATGTTCGTTTGTAATGGTTTATAGCTTTCAACAAAGTTGTTGGGAAAACTTGTTTTGCGGTTTTCATTCCATTTCATTTCATAAGCTATAATTTTGCCTTCGCTGTCTTCTACTAAGTCAATCTCTTGCTGTTGTTGAGTACGCCAAAAATACATTTTAGTAAATCTGTTGTGATAATTATTGAATTTCAGCCTTTCGGAAATAAAAAAATTCTCCCACAATGCACCGACATCATTTCTCAAATTGAGAGGTAAGAAATTCTGCAGCAATGCGTTACGAATGCCGTTATCGTAAAAAAATATTTTTTTCGATTTTTTCAATTCATTACGCAGATTGTTGTTTAATCCGCTGAGTTTGAAAACAATAAAACATTTTTCAAGCAAATTAATATACCGTTCTACCGTTTTTACGTCAGTTTGCACAGTTTGTGACAACTCATTATACGAAACTTCGCTGCCAATTTGCAAAGCTAAGGCTACAAGCAATTTTTCTAAAACTTCCGGCTTTCGTAACTCTTGTAAAGTATAAATATCTTTGAATAAGTAGCTGTTAGTGAGTTCAAAAAGCAATTCTTTTGTATCTGTTTTTTGGAAAAGAATATCGGGATACGAGCCGTAGATCAAACGATTTTCCAAAAGACGTTGCGTCTCTAACATCCCGTTTGCATTTATTAACTCTTCGGTAGAAATGGGTAACATCAGGTATTCAAACTTGCGTCCTGTTAGAGGTTCATTGATTTTATTTGCGAGTTCAAGCGAAGATGAACCACTTACAAGCACCTGAATATCTTGGAATTTGTCGGCTAAAAGTTTAAGCGTTAAGCCTATGTTCTGTACACGCTGTGCCTCGTCAATGAGTACTATGCGACTGCTTTTCACCACCGCCGATAAATCGGCAGAGTTAGCATCTGTGAGTAAAGCCCTGTCATTCGGCTCATCGCAATTAAATGAAACAACTGACATTTCTGCAAATTCCGACTCTTTAAGTTGCTCAAATAAAGTGCTTTTCCCCACTTGCCTTGCCCCAAGCAAGACAATGATTTTTCCCTTATAAAGTTTCTCTTTAATAATAGCCTGAAGTGTCCTTGTAATCATAACAAAATATTTTAAACTTTTCCGGCTGCAAAGATACGAAAAAACTATAATCCAAAAAGTATATATGAAATTTTGGATTATAATCCAAAAAATATATATAAAAATCTAGATTAACAAATAGCAATTGCCTGTCATTCTGAATGAAGCGAAGCGGAATGAAGAATCCCGTCCATCTGTCTGCCCGTCCGCCCGTCCACCATCATTTCCGTACTCCATGTCATAAAATCCGTACCTCGTGTCGCATCTTTTCGGATGTGATGTCCTACTTTTGTCCCGGAATTTTTTTACAAAAGGTAATGAAGAATAGTGTTTCTATCAATGTTATTTACAAAGGGTGGGCTATATGTAGTCTGCTGCTTTTTTTCGTTGTGCTAATGTTTATAGCGGGTTGCAAAAAAGATGAGGATGTTTTTTTTACAGACCAAACCTTGCGCCTACGTATCAATGGATACGAACTGAACATCTCGCTTGACGAAAACGGTGCATACTACAATGCAAAAACTTTGAATATTGAATTTCCAAATACATTTGAGTTGTTAAGCAGACTTCCTAACGTATCTGTATCCGTTGATGGGCAAACGTTATCTCAAAATGGTTTAGTTGGTATAAAAATTGACAAGATCGCTTATGACAAAGTAATTACCGTAACGATAACCGACGGAAAGACTACTCGCACGGCATACATCAGAACACTTAATCCCAATATACCAACCTATACGACAGTTGGTGAAAGTCCGTATGAAGGAGATTATTATATTACGCACATCATCATACCGATGATGCTCAAACTGAATCAGAGTGGCGAAATCGTATATTATCTATGCGCGAACGAATATATGGCAGATATACAGGAAGCTATATCTGATTCCGCATTTGTTCCAATTATGAGTTATTGGGATTTTAAAAAACACGTTTTGCCAAACGGCGAAATACGCTACAGCTACCATGAGCAGAATCCCAATTACAACCATCTCAATTTATTAGGATATGCCGGAGGCGAACGTGTTATTATGGATGAAAAGTACAATGAAATTGAACGAATAAAAATGCTAACCCAATATAATTCTTCTATCAACACAGTCGAGGGACATGACTTTTATTTGATTGATGCAAACCATTATATCGCATCTAATTACGAACTCAAACTTGTACATAATATTCCACAAGAGTTGAATCCGCATCCACAAGGAAGCAAAGTAATTGCATCGCATATTCAAGAGGTGAAAAATGGCGTGGTGCTACTTGACTGGTACAGTACGAACTATCCGGAATTGTACGCCTTGTCAGAAGAAGGAAATAACGATTACGCAAATCTCGTATCACAGCAACCTGATTATGCGCATTTCAACTCCGTTGATATTGACCCTAAAGATGGAAACCTTGTCTGCTCTTTTCGCAACTTAAGCACAATATTGAAAATAGATCGCAACAATGGCAATATCATTTGGAAGTTATCCGGCAAGGCAGATGAATTTGGACTTACAGACTATCAGAAAACATCTTACCAACACTACGTTAGATTCACTCAAGACGGATATATCTCTATATTCGACAACAATTTACGCGACAAGAAAAGCCGTGTCCTAAAACTGAAAATAGATGAAATCAACAAAAAACTTATTGCCTGGCATGAGTATATTGTTCCCGGTCATTACTCCGAAATATGCGGAAGCGCTATGAACCTTGAAAACGAGGTTTTTGTAATCGGATGGGGATTAAGCAGTGATAATTTCTCCACACTGACGGAAATTGATTTTAGCATTGGGAGAAAGTTGTTCGAATTGACTTTCCCCTACGGCTTAAATTCAACTTACCGATGCGTGAAATATAAATAATGATAAATAAAAACAATGTTTAATTAAAAAATTTTTAAAAGATGAAATCATTTACTTTAAAATTAAGAAGTTTAGCCATACTATTAGCTTGTATGGCATTGAGTATTAACGCAGTAGCGCAAGATGTGATTAAATTTACATGGACAGCCGGCACAATGGCAAAATCGTTTACCATTCAAGCCGCACTCGCCGGATCATCTTATTCGTTTGATTGGGGAGATGGTAATACGGGGTCGAGGATGTATATGAGCGGCGACCAAACCAACAGCTATACTTACGCCATTCCCGGAAGTTATGATGTTGTGATAACAGGTAATAACGTCAATTGTGTGTTTACCTATTTTCATTGTGTCATCATGCAGGTAACGGCATTAGATGTGTCGGAAGCT
>JAITUN010000084.1 GCA_031286285.1 Bacteroidales bacterium
AAAAATTAGTTGAGAGTTGGCAAAAATTAGATGCAGAAGCAAGGCAGACGCTTAAAATGATAAAAGAACGCATGGATAAATCGGATGATTTTTTACGCGATTTTAATATTGAAGCCGTCATTTTGGAGGCAAATTCAACGAACATTTTATTTCGCAGGCAATTCACGACTTGTACGACCATAGTTGTTGGAGTTTTCCAGATATTTTGAGAATAAACCGTTTGTGGGTAGAACTCAAGGTTGATTATCAACATAGTGTAAAAGTTTGAAATTTAATGAAGAAATAAGATACTGTGCCAAGTTTGGTTTGACATATTCGCTTCGTTCATATCGCAAACCAAACCCCGCGCCAAAAATGGCTGACGCCATATTTGGCTTTGCACACCCACCGCCCAAAGCAAGACAAAAAAACCGCACTTGACAGAAAAGAATGAATATTGAAAGGAAATGTTGAATAAGACAGAAATAATAAATGGAAAGCCCAGCAGACACGTGCATATTGCCAAAATTGCGGCGCTACCGTCGTCTGAAAATAATTACTATTTTTCGCCGTCGTTGCTCGTTGGAAAATGCGTGAGAGCCGCAACTTCGGCAATATGCCGGGCGTTGTAAATAATGGGGGTATAGCGCGTTGGGGAAGAAAAAATAAGAGAAAATGTTATCTATAACTTGATAAAAATTTGAAAAACAACTATTTAAAAAGGAATTTAAAAAATACTATCTTCGCCGATAATTAGCAATCCAAATTATGAAGGTATTATTAATAGATGATAACTGTAAATAAGCAATAATGGCAATAAAAAAATCTGAAATATACAGTTCATTATGGGCAAGTTGTGATGAATTGAGAGGAGGGATGGACGCCTCGCAATACAAGGATTATATCCTTACATTGCTTTTTGTGAAATATGTAAGCGACAAATTTAAAGGGGAAAAATATCCGGATATAAAAATTCCTGAAAATGGTAGTTTTGACGATATTATCGCACTAAAAGGCACTAAAGATATTGGTGAAGGTATTGATAAGGTGATTGGAAAACTTGCCGATGAAAATAATTTAAGAAATGTTATTGATAATGCTCATTTCAACGATGAAGCTAAAATAGGCAAAGGACAGGAAATGGTAGATAAACTGACTAAAATTGTCTCCATTTTTCAACGTCCTGAACTTGATTTTAAAAATAACCGAGTTGGTGGAGACGATATTTTGGGAGATGCCTACGAATACTTAATGCGCAATTTTGCCACCGAAAGCGGAAAAAGTAAAGGACAATTTTATACCCCTGCCGAAGTGTCGCGTGTGTTGGCAAAAATTATTGATATTGACAAGGCAACCAATAAACAAAATGTCTGTGATCCTGCATGTGGCAGCGGCTCACTGCTTATAAAAGTTGCCGATGAAGCCCACTGTGACATTGCTATTTATGGACAAGAAAAAGAAACTACTACCGCAGGGCTTGCAATAATGAATTTTGTTTTACACAACAAAGCTACAGGGGAAATAAAAGCCGATAATACTTTTGCTGCTCCGCAATATTTTGAAGATGACGAGCATACAACGCTTAAACGTTTCGATTATGTAGTGGCAAATCCTCCTTTTTCGCTCAAAAATTGGTCGAATGGGATTGTCGGGCACGAATACGGACGCTTTGCCGGTTATGATGCCATGCCACCTGAAAAAAACGGTGATTATGCATGGCTTTTGCATATTATTAAGTCAATGAAAACAAGCGGCAAGGCGGCAGTAATTTTACCTCACGGCGTACTGTTTAGAGGGAATGCCGAAGCCGCTATTCGTAAAAACATTATTGATAATGGATACATTAAAGGGATTATCGGTTTGCCTGCCAATCTTTTTTACGGCACAGGGATTCCTGCTTGCATTATAATGTTGGACAAAGAGAGCGCCGAGGCACGAAAAGGAATTTTTATGATTGACGCAAGTCGCGACTTTGTAAAAGACGGGAACAAAAACCGCTTGCGTGAACGCGATATTTACAAAATTGTTACCACTTTCAACGCTGCGATTGAAGAAACCGGATACTCTCGAATGGTAACAATTGATGAAATTAAAAACAAAAACGACTACAATCTTAATATTCCCCGCTATATTGACGGCGGCGTAAAGGAAGATTTGCAGGATATTACCGCCCACTTGCAAGGTGGAATCCCTGCCTCCGATATTGATGACCTTTCACGCTATTGGGGCGAGTTTGTGGGATTGAAAGAGAAACTTTTTACTCCGCTCCGAGAAGGTTACTATAAACTGAATGTAGAAAAAGAGATTGTACGCGATACCATTTACAATGACCATACTTTTGAAAACTACGGTAAAAAAGTAGAGCAGGCTTATGAAAAATGGCAAAAAATTGCCGATGAACTATTGTTTAACATCAATAACGAAACCAACCCTAAAGCATTAATAGTAGAAATTGCCGAAAGAATAGTTGCCGAATTTGAGGATGTAAAACTCATTGATAAGCACGATGTTTACCAAGTTTTACTTGCGTATTGGCAAACGATAATGGCAGACGATGTGTATCTAATAAAAAATGACGGTTACGAAGTGGGTAGTGAGTATGATTATATTTACAGCAAAAACCGAAAAAAAGATGGTTCGGAAAGCAAAAAAGAAACCGGATGGGAGGGCAAAATTATCCCCAAAGAACTGATTATTACAAAATTTTTTGCCGAAGATAAACTTGCCGTTGATGAAGCGCAACGGTTTATTGAAGAGGCGCAAAGCCGTTTGGACGAATTATCTGAACAGGAAAATGAAGAAGATGACTCTAATGAAACAAACGTCATTGCGGCGAAAGCCGCAATCTCTTTGAAGAAAGATATTTCCGAAAAGACAAAAATAGTAAAAGCCCTTGTACAACAATTAGATGACAATGTAAAATCAAAATATGCCGAACTAACTTTGATGCAAATTCAGGACTTACTCATTAACCGGAAGTGGCACACACAAATTTACGAAGGCATTTATTTACTCTACAAAACCGTAAGCCAGCGCATTACAGAACGTATTGTGGAGATTACCGAACGCTACGAACAAACTTTGCCCGAAATAAATAAGAAGGTGGCGCTTTTAGAAAAGAAAGTGCAACAGCATTTGAAAGCAATGGGATTTAAGTCAATTACGAATTAATAATTACGAATTACGATATGTTGATAAAAGACAGCGAATATAAACAGTGGCTATGCGAATTGAAACAACGCATTCGCCAAAGTCAAATTAAGGCAGCGATAAAAGTAAACACTGAACTGTTGCACCTGTATTGGGATTTAGGACACGATATTGTCATCCGACAAATGGATGTGGCTTGGGGGAGCGGTTTCTTTGAACAGTTGAGCAAAGAGTTACGAGCCGAATTTCCTGAGATGAAAGGGTTTTCCGAGCGGAATCTATACAACATAAAACGTTTTTATCTATTTTATAATCAAGCTGATAAAATTTTGCAGCAAGTTGCTGCAAAATTGGAAAATGAAAATTTCTCGCATGTTGCGAGAAAAATACAAAATTCTGATAACAAGAAAAATAAAATTCCGCACCAAGTTGGTGCAGAATTAGAAAACCATCCTATTTTTCAAATTCCTTGGTTTCATCATGTCCAGATTTTCACAAAATGCAAGTCAGTAAATGAGGCGTTTTTTTATGTTCAAAAGACCATTCAAAACGGTTGGAGCCGGGCGGTGTTGATGAATTTTATGGAAGCCGATTTATACGCTGCCCAAGGCAAAGCGCCGAATAATTTTTCAAAGTTATTGCCGGAGCCGCAAAGCGATTTAGCGAATGAAATCCTGAAAGACCCGTATAATTTTGATTTTATAACGCTTACTAAAGACACCGATAACCCGACTATCGGCTTGCTGATATGCAAAACCAAAGATAATATCGAAGTGGAATATTCTTTGGAAAGCAGCAGCCAACCTATCGGTATATCAGAATATCAACTGTCAAAGGTACTGCTCGATAACTATAAATCAGCATTACCAAGTATTGAAGAAATTGAAGCAGGATTGAGAAATGGAAACTAAAAAAGGATATAAACAAACGGAAATCGGCATTATCCCCGAAGATTGGGAGGTGAAAAGATTAGGGGAAATTGGAATAATAACAATGGGACAATCGCCCAATTCTGATGGATACAATAATGAAAGACGAGGATTACCCTTAATTCAAGGGAATGCTGATATTGAAAATAGAGAAACAATAATAAGATTTTATACGAAACAAATTACGAAACGGGCAAATGAAGGCGATATTATTTTAACTGTTCGTGCTCCCGTAGGAAATGTTGCAAAAGCAAAATTTAATTGTTGTTTGGGGCGGGGTGTTTGTGCAATAAAAGGAAATGATTTTTTATTTCATTTGTTAGTTTTTATTGAGCTTAATTGGAGTAATTTATCTACTGGTTCAACTTTTGATTCAATAAATAGTACTGAGCTTTCAAATGTAAAACTTTTTTTGCCATCCGACTTTCTTGAGCAATCCGCCATTGCCTCCGTCCTTTCCGATATGGATGAGTATATTTTAAGTTTGGAACGGCTTATTGCCAAGAAAAAAGCCATAAAACAAGGGACAATGCAAAACCTGCTCACAGGTAAAGTGCGATTGAAAGGGTTTAATGGGGAGTGGGTGGAGAAAAAGTTAGGAGAGATTCTAGATTATGAACAGCCTACAAATTATATTGTGAAAAATACTGAATATGTTACAAATGGTATTCCTGTTTTGACTGCCGGTAAAACTTTTATTTTAGGATATACCAATGAAACTGATAACGTTTTTTCTGAATTGCCTGTGATTATTTTTGATGATTTTACAACAGCAACACAATTTGTTAATTTTTTATTTAAAGTTAAATCTTCTGCAATGAAAATATTGAAACTCAAAGATAAAAACTTTAATTTGCGTTTTATTTTTGAAAGAATGCAAATGGTAGATTTCCCTCTATCAGACCATCAAAGATATTGGATTTCAGAATACAGCAATATATTGTTTAAAGTTCCTTCACTCAAAGAACAAAATCAAATATCCTCAATTCTCTCCGATATGGACACAGAAATTGAGGTGTTACAAGCAAAGTTGAACAAGGCAAAATTGGTAAAACAAGGGGCAATGCAGGAATTGTTGACGGGAAAAATACGATTAGTAAATACCTCATTGCAAGCACAGAACATAGTTGAAATAAGAGCTATATCAGTGGATGCTCATATAATAGGATGCTATATAGTAAATAAACTATACTGCTCAAAAGGTTGGGGACGAACAAAGTTGCAAAAATCAATACACTTGATTGATTATTACTGTCAATTAGATTTTGGTGGCAAATACATACGTAATATCGCCGGCCCTGACAATCAATTACTAATGAATCATATTGATTCTAAATTTAAACAATTAAGGCATGTTCGTATTGAAGTTAAAAACGATGACAAAGGACGTAAACATTATAATTATATTCCAACTACATTAATAACAGAAATTGAACAAGTCTTTGAGGATTATCCGACTGAAACGCAAAAGACAATAAATGACTTGTTGGGTAAAATTAAAAAGATGGACTTGGCAAGAGCCGAGATAGTTTCAACACTTTATGCAGTATGGAACAATAGAATAATCAAAGGGCAACCAATCAATGATGATTTGTTACTCGGAGATTTCTACGATTGGAGTGAGCACAAGTCTGATTTTAGCCAAGATTTAGTTCTTCGCGGGTTAAATTATATGAGACAAGAGGGTATAATTCCCGTTGGTTGGGGAAAGTATATTGATAAAAAATAGAAATATGAACAAACAAGAACTATTAGAACAACTACAAGATATCGAATGGGATAATTTTGAAGTCAAAGAGGCAGCAAAAGAGCTTCCTAAAAGTTCGTGGGAGACCGTTAGCGCTTTTGCCAACACTTCCGGTGGTTGGCTTGTTTTGGGCGTATCGCAAAAGGGTAAAAAGTTTGAAATTACAGGTGTTGAAAATATGGAAAAAATGGAACAGGAATTGGCTACAACGCTTCGTTCCCGCACAAAATTCAACGCGATTATTAATCCTTATTTCAAAAAATACGATATTAACGGGAAAAAAGTTCTGGCTTGTTTTATTTCTTCTTCAGAAGTGAAACCGGTATATTTCAATAGTTTGCACAATACTTTCATTCGTACCGGTAGTGGAGACCAACGAGCAAGTGAGTTTGAAATCAATGCTCTATATCGTGACCAATCTTTTGGCACAATGTCAGGAAAAACAGTTGAAGGAACAAGTGTTGATTCGCTTAACAAAGCATCTTACGACCGTTTCAGAGATTATTTGAACAGAATGGTTCCCGAATTACACTACAACAAGTTGAAAAACGATGAATTTAATAGCAAATTGCTAATTGTAAAAGACGGTAAGTTGACTTATGGTGGCCTGTTGTTTTTGGGTAAAAACGAGGAAATTAATTATCATTTTTCAGATTTTAGAGTTGACTATTTGGAAATACCTGCAACCAATTATGCCGATGCAGAACCGCGATATACTTATAGAATTGAAGAACAAGAAAATCTTTGGGAATACTATTTTGTACTGTTCCAACGGTTGAAAATTTACGCAAATAATCCTTTAACAATTGGCGAAATGGGTATCGGACACGAAGACACAAAGGAGCTATATGCTTTGCGTGAAGCGCTTGTAAATCTGCTCATCCACACAGATTATTTCAGTCCTCTAAAACCACGTATTCGTATTTTCACAAACCGCATTGAATTTGAAAATCCGGGAGCATTACCTCGTCCTATTGAAGAACTTTTGAAAGCAGACGAGTCGTTACCGCGAAATCCTGTGTTGGCAAAATTCTTTCGTATAGCCAAACTTTGTGAAAGTGCCGGCTTTGGCTTCGACAAAATGCTTGAATGGAAAAAACAGACAGGAAATGATGTTTTCTTTGAAACGCATATTGATAAAACAAAATTTACTTTTATGCGCAATGAAAAAACTGTAGAGAACAATACAGAGAACAATACAGAAAACAATACAGAAAACAATACAGAAAAACTAACTAACAACCAGAAAAAAATAATTGAAAGTATAATTGATAATCCCTACATTACTTCTGAAGAGTTGTCAAAGATAGTAGGTATAATACCTGTTAATATACGAGTAAATATTGCTAAACTTAAAAACAAAGGTATTATCCGTCGCGAAGGTGCAGACAAAGGCGGAAAATGGGTAATAATAAATAACAAAAAGTAATCATGATACAAATCGGCGAAAGCGAAAGAGCATTGCAAAACAGAGTGATTGAGTTTTTTAAACAGAAATTAGACTATGTCTACCTTGGCAATTTGCAAGACAAGGCAAACAAAAATGTTATGCCGGAACTGCTGAAAAACTTCCTTACCCGAAAAATGGAATATGGCGAAGAACTTGCCGACAAAGCCATTGAGAAATTATGCGAAACAACTTCAGCCTGCCCTAATGCCGATAAACTTTATCATACCAACAAAGAAGTATATTCACTTTTAAAATACGGCATTAAAGTAAAAGACGAGGAGGGGAAGGATATAACCATTTATTCTATTGATTGGAAACATCCGGAAAACAATAATTTTGCCATTGCTGAAGAAGTTACCGTTTTGCATAATTGTGAGAAACGCCCCGATTTGGTTGTTTATGTGAATGGTATTGCCTTGTCGGTTATTGAACTCAAAAAAAGTACTATTTCAGTCAGCAACGGTATTCGGCAAAACCTTACCAATCAGCGCGAAGGATTTATTTATCCCTTCTTTACCACCGTGCAAATCTTGGCAGCAGGCAACGATAGCGAAGGGCTTCGCTATGGCGTAATTCGCACCGACGAAAAATATTACTTGGAATGGAAAAACTACGACAAAACTTCTGATACCAAAGCAAAGGAAATCAATAATGTATGCACACTGCTAAAAGACAGTAAATTGGATTGGCAAACATACAGCATTTACGAAAAAAAACGCTTTTTTGATATTATCCACAACTTCGTTATTTTTGACAAAGGGATAAAAAAGATTTGCAGACATAATCAATATTTTGGCACATTGGAGGCGCAGCAAAAAATCTCGAAACGCGAAGGAGGCATTATCTGGCATACACAGGGCAGTGGAAAATCGCTTACAATGGTGTGGCTCTCAAAATGGATTTTATCATTGTCTCCAACTCATGATAACGCTCGTGTGCTGATTATTACTGACAGAGAGGAACTTGACGAGCAAATACAAAAAACCTACGGCGGAGTGGATCAGAAAATTTATCGTACCACTTCATGCAAAGATTTAATTGAGAAACTTGATACTCACGAAGAGAGGCTTATTTGCTCTTTAATCCATAAGTTTGGTCATAGAAATGCTAACGGACTACAAACTGATAATTATGATGCCTATATAGAGGAACTTAAAAAGGCGTTACCAAAGAATTTTGCAGCCAAAGGCGATATTTTTGTTTTTGTTGATGAGTGCCATAGAACCCAATCGGGCAAACTGCACAAGGCAATGAAAGAGATTTTGCCAAATAGCGTGTTTATAGGTTTTACCGGAACGCCGCTGCTAAGGGAAGATAAGAAAAAAAGTAAAGAGATTTTTGGCGAATATATTCATACCTATAAATATAGTGAAGCCGTAAGGGATAATGTAGTGTTGGATTTACGTTACGAGGCAAGAGATGTTCCGCAGGAAGTAACCAATCAGGAAAAAATAGATGAATGGTTTGAAGCAAAAACCCGCGGATTGATGCCAAGAGCAAAAGCAAAACTGAAACAGTTGTGGGGCAATCTGCAAACGCTTTACAGCAGCAAAACCCGATTGGAAAAAATTGCCTGCGATATCATTTTTGACTTCAATACGAAATCGCGACTCGAAAACGGTAACGGCAATGCGTTGTTAGTTGCTGACAGTATTTATTCTGCCTGCAAATATTATGAGATTTTCGTCTCAAAGGGTTTTGGTAAATGCGCTATAATCACCTCTTTTGACAGTTCACCTCAAGCATTGCGCACTGAAACTACAAGCACAGACGAAAATAACGACACTTGGGAAAAACATGAAGCATACAAAAAAATGCTGAATGGTCAAGATAAGGAAGATTTTGAAACAGAAGCAAAACGCAAATTTGTGGATGAGCCTGC
>JAITUN010000116.1 GCA_031286285.1 Bacteroidales bacterium
TTACGAAAATTATGCCTCTTTGTTTGAGTTGATGTCGTCTTTTATCACGCCGCCCGACCTTTTGATTTATCTCAAAGCCTCCGTCCCCACGTTGGTAAAGCAGATTCAGCTGCGCGGACGTGAATATGAAGAAGCCATCCGATTGGATTATCTCAAATCGCTGAACGACCGCTACAATCAATGGATAGAGGAGTATAAACTGGGGAAATTGCTGATCATTGATGTTGATGATCTTGATTTTATGGAGCGTCCGGAAGATTTGGGGACTATTATTGAACGGGTTAATTCGGAGTTGCATGGGTTGTTTTAAGTTGCAAGTTATAAGGACGAAGCGGGACGCTTCGCCCAACAGGGTTGTTTTAAGGACGAAGCGAGACGCTTCGCCCAACAGTGTTTAAAGTTTCGAGTTTAGAGTTATGCCAAAATTTATAGCCATCATTCCTGCCCGCTACGCTTCTACCCGATTTCCGGGGAAGCCGTTGGTGGACATTGACGGAAAATCCATGATTCAACGGGTTTACGAACAGGCGAAACAGTCGGCTGCCCATAAGGTTATCATCGCTACCGATTCGGAGTTGATTTTAAACCATGCGGCGACATTCGGAGGTTATGCCGTAATGACTTCCGAACATCATCAAAGCGGAACAGAACGTTGTGGCGAGGTGGTTGCAACGCTGTTGAAACAAAAACAAATCGAAGAAGACGACGTCGTCATCAATGTACAGGGCGACGAGCCATTTCTGAAACCCGAACAGATAAACACCCTTATCTCGTCTTTTAAAAACCGAAAAGTAAAAATCGTTACTCTGATAAAATCGGTAAAATATGATGACGTTGCAGGGAATCCGAACATTGTAAAAGTAGTCGTTGACCAAAAACTGCGCGCCTTATACTTTAGCCGAGCGCCTATTCCATTCTACCGAAACGCCGGAGAAAGTGAATCGACTCTTTGCTGGAAACACATCGGCATCTATGCCTATCGCGTAAAAACGCTTCTGAAATTAGTCCAATTAGAACCTACCCTTTTGGAAAAAGCTGAAATGCTGGAACAACTGCGCTGGATAGAACACGGATATAAAATTCGTACCTGCACAACTGAGGTAGAAAATATCAGTATTGATACGCCGGAAGATTTGAAAAAAATTACAAATATTTTCAATTAAAAAATGTATCTTTGCAGCGTGATTAAACATATCATATAATATTTTATAAATGATTGATTTATCGAGATATATATACGAACTTTTACATTCTCACGAGTGTGTGGTGGTGCCGGAATTGGGCGGATTCATCATGCGGAAGAAGAATGCCGTAGTATATGTGGCGCAGAATCTTTTTGCGCCTCCCTCGAAATATCTGCATTTCAACTCACAACTCACTCATAATGACGGCTTACTTGCCCATCATATCTCAAAAGAGAGCGGTGTAAGTTATGAAAAAGCGTTGGAAGAGATTCACGAAGCTGTCAGTGACATTTTATATCAATTATATAAGGGGGAAAGCGTTGTTTTCGATAAAATAGGCGTCATAAGCAATAGAAACGGCTTTATGAAATTCGAGCCGTCTTCCGAACAAAACATTCAAGACGAAAGCTATGGCTTAAATTCGTTTATCATGCCCATGCTACAGACCGAAAGACGCCGAACCCGTCCGGTTGTCGCCTATAAAGAACGGAAAAAGAGAGAGCGTAAATTTGTCAAAAGCTATCAGGTGGCAGCCGTTATTACATTTTTGTTGCTTGGCATTGGCAGTTATTTTCTGCAAACAGATCATGTACAGGATTATGTGAAAGGCAGTTTTTACCCGCAGATTTCTCTTCTTGTAAAAGATTTTTTTGCTGACAAAGATACCCCGACTTCCGTTGACGAAATTATTTCTCCCGAAATACAACCTTCCGTTTCGGAACAGGAAGAAGAGATGGAAATGACGCCTGAGGAGTCGCCTTCAATTTCCGAAGAGACGCTTAATGAAGAGGTAATAGAAATAGAATCCGTTGTTACTCCGGCTGTTTTGGAAAATAATTTGATGCAAGTTCCTGTCTATGGTCAATACTATATAATAATAGGAGCATTCCAAAAACCCGAGTTGGCTGAAAGACTTTGCAAACGGATGAAGGAGGAGGGATACGGTACAGCGGCTATTTTAGACATACCATCCAGCCATCTCCGGCGTGTTGCCCTGCAAAGTTTTGACAATCTGGCATCGGCGCAAGAATCTTTGAGAAATGTTAAACAAAACATTCAGGAAGACGCTTGGGTGCTGAAATGGAAAAATTAAACCGTCCATAATGGGGAAAAAACGAAAACTGCAACAATTTGCCGAAGTAAAGACCTTTGCCCACTTTTTTGAACCCGATTACCACTCTTTGATGCAAGAGGGTTTTCCATTGAAAGGGAATTGGAATCGTACTTTTTTCAAAAACGACCATCCGATTATTTTGGAATTGGGTTGCGGAAAAGGCGAATATACCGTAGGATTGGCACAAATGTTTCCCGAAAATAACTATATCGGCATTGACCGGAAGGGCGCCCGTATGTGGCGAGGCGCTAAAACATCTTTGCAGGAAGAGATTGATAATGTTGCATTTATACGCGGTCAGGTACAACATATAGAACATTATTTTGCTTCCGGCGAAGTGTCGCAAATATGGATCACCTTTCCCGACCCTCAACTGCAAAGTCCGCGCATCAGAAAACGACTTACCCATCCTGTTTTTCTGGAACATTACCGTCATATTCTTTCCGAAAATCATCTTATCCACCTGAAAACCGACAACAACTCTTTTTTTGAATATACGCTGGAAGTCATTGA
>JAITUN010000258.1 GCA_031286285.1 Bacteroidales bacterium
GCGGTTATTGCCACCGGCTGCCACTGTGCCGCCATTAGCGGAAACAGTTGAGGTGCAAAGCCAGCGTAGATACACTTCCGGCTCGTTGTTCAAGGCTGCCGGAAGAGGAATATCTTCTAAAACTCCTGTAAGGTAAGCATCGTTGGCTACCACAACTGTACTGTTGGCAACATCTGTCCATACCCCTGAAACCCCCACTCTATATTGCACTTTAAAGTCTCTGGGTCCTGTATTAGGACTTCTTTGTTTGGAGGTAAATATTAAATTGGCATAACCTACCGTTGAGAATTGGGTTATCCAATATTTTTCTATTGTAGTGGCATTGTCCCAACCGGTAGAGGTAGGTACGCCATCGGCAAATACTTCAAACGCTGCTCCTGCTGCATCACGGTCCAAGGGGGCAATTCCATTATTTGCCGGTAATCCGCCGTTTGCAATATAAGTGTAAGTGGGTGAAACAGCCTTTAAGGGATATCCGTTCCATTTGGCAATAAGATGTAGGGATCCTTTTCCGGTTAAGGGAACGGTAACCGAGCCGGCGCCAATGCTAGTAAGGTTTATTTCCGCTTCATAATCTTTAATCTCAGTAGGTTTAAACGTAACGCTCAAAATTCCGCTGCTCCATTGGGTAGCGTCCACTTCAAAAGCGGTTTCATCTGTGCCGGTTAACTCCCATTCAATCTCGTCGGTTAAATTCAATCCGGTAACGGTAAGAGTTTGAGGGGCAGAGGTTTTTCCATATTCCACATTTCCGAAAGGTAGCGCAAGGGGCTCTACGGTAATGGTGGGGTCGGTACTAAAGAAGTCGGTAATCTCTATATCGTCAATATTAACAGAAGTATTTCCTGTTTGAGAGTCTTTCGTAATTCTAATACGTGCGTTTCCTGTAATATTTATCTCAAAATCTTTAGTTAACATTCCGGTTCCTGCATTCCAGGCAGGTACAGTAACAGAGCCTGCATTTTCCCATGTAGCGCCTTGGTCGGTAGAATACTGTAGATTAACAATACCGCCGGAATGGGTGCTAAAAGAAGCGTAAGCAAACGACACAGTACCTATTCCGTTGGGTTTATCAAAAAGCATTTCCAATTTATTAAGATTATTGCCTGTATCAGTATTATTTCCTCTTAAACGAACAGAGCGAGCGCCATTGAATCTATCTGAGCCTGATGTCATGGTTGTAAATCCGTAAATACTCCAACTTCCGGAGGCAAAAGTAACTGTTGCACCTGTGTAAGCGCCATCTCCGGAGATCTTATTTTCAAAGTTTTCAAAGAAAGCCGGGGTAGCCCTAACCGTAAAGGGTATCTCCCACACCCCTGTTCCTCTCGCCACTGTCCATTCAGCAGCGCGGGTATTGGGCTGGGTAATCGCTTTCAAGGTGTAGTTCCCGGGAGCAATGTTGGTAGGCACGGTGCAGTTAATGGTGAAAGGAGAATAGTAAGTTCCCACCGTCATTGAATAGGTGCCGGAGTATGTTCCGATTACTGCCTCTAAATTATCGCTGTCATCAAACAACCCGATACTGTATTTTCCGCCGGGGAAATCTATCCAACCGGCATTAATAAACTGGGCGGTTGCCTGTAACGTTTCGCCGGGTTTCACCGAAGTTTTGGTAACGGTTAAGTCGGTGCCTTGAAATAGATACATTTGATATACCGGACTGCCGCCGTCTTCGGGTTTCCAGCCTGTATAAATCTCATTGTCAAAATGATAAGCTAATAGATCAATGGCGTAGAAGCCATCGCTGCTTCCGCCCCATCCCCAATTGAAATGGAAACGATCCTGATCGTCATAGCCGTCGCAAATAAGTGCGTGACCACCTCCTGAAGAACTTTCCCCAGCATAATAGATCGGTTTTCCTGCATCCAACTCCTCTTTCAACAGCGCAATCCATTGGTCATCAGTAAAATATTCTCTTGTTTCATATCGTAACGCCTTATCATAGCCAAAATGGTTTGTGATAGCATCTCCAATGTTAATGCTGTATGCACCGCTGCCACCCGGACAATACATCATATCCACAGAGACTCCGCAATGATACATCAGCGTGGCAATCTGCGCGTTGGCAGCGCTAATACTGTTGGGCATCAAACTCCAATCGTAAGTTGTTGTGCCAAAATTAGCTGTCAAAGTGCCATAATCATAGTTATCACAAAAATCAAACTTACAGAGGTAACTGTGCGAGCCTGTTCCTTGCGCCGGATAAGTGTAAAACTTCATGATTTGCGCCATTGCAGTAGCTACACAGCCGGTTGGCGTGCCGGTTGGGCAGAGCGCATTGTAGTAAGGACTTTGGCTCCAGGCAGTTTTAATGAGCGGTTCCACCACATTGGCTCTTGTTCTCACAAAATAGTTTTCATCTCTGTTCATGTATGCTCCCCACTCTTCCTGAATGGGAGCGGTTGCGGCAATATTTGCGTTCACGCCGTATTGAATAGCCTGTGCTACGCTATTCATCCACGCCGCAAAGTTAGGCGGGCGGTTTTCGTGCGCGTAGGCGCCTTGCGTGGTGTATCCCAGAATGGGTCGTGCCACATCATCGCCGGAGATGATAATAAACCCTTGGCGGTCTCCCACGTTAAACACGTAGTACGCCACCGAGTTTTGGTTTTGCTCGGTGTGTGCCAAGGTGAGCGGCGCTGTGCGGAGTTGCGCATCAAAGCGTTGCTCTAAAAGAAACTGCGCCACCGAAGCGGCATTTTGCGGTTCAACTGTTTTCGCATTCAACGAGAAGCAAAAAAGAAGAAAGAACAAACCAACAAGGATTTGTGTGAAAGTGGAATTGGGTAAATGATTTTTCATTTGGGGTTATTTATTGATTAATATTTTTTTTAAGTTACGAGTTACGAGTTATGAGTTACGAGGAGTGAGTTACGAGGAGTGAGTTACGAGTTACGAGGAGTGAGGAGTGAGATTCTTTGCGCCCTTTCAAGATTGTCTTAATTTTACATATTTTTAACAGCATATATATACATATTTAATGACGCGGCAAATAAAAAGAAAAAAAATGAGAAAATCAATAGGCAAAAAATAATATTACTCACAGCACGTTTTCTATAATCAAAAAATACTTTATGAAAGCTATTTTTATTTCCGCATTTCAAGCTTTTTACGATGAAATTATTTCTATTTTCGACAAACTGCACGTCAGGGGATTTACCTATTGGAGTGAAACGCAAGGAAGAGGTTCCCATTCCGGAGAGCCTCACTACGGTACGCACGCATGGCCCTCACTAAATTGCTCTTTTTTTCTCTTTGTGGATGATGATAAGGTGGATGAGCTGTTGGATGCATTGAAACAATTGGACAAAACTGCAGAACAACAAGGGCTTCGTGCTTTTGTAATGCCTTGCGAAAAAATGATCTAAAACCCATTCTCATGAAAAATGGAAAACTTATCATTTTTGCGGCGCCATCAGGATCTGGTAAAACATCTATTGTAAAATATTTATTAGAAAAAAAAAAATCTTTAAAATTTTCAATATCAGCAACAACGCGCCCCAAACGCGATAATGAAAATGAAGGTATTGACTATTTTTTTCTCTCTATAGAACAGTTTCAAAAAAAAATTGCAGCCGGCGATTTTTTAGAATGGGAGGAAGTATATGAAGGTGTTTATTATGGGACCTTGAGATCTGAAGTAGATAAACTATTAAAAAAGGGGAAACATGTACTTTTGGATGTAGATGTACTCGGAGCGCTTAATATTAAAAAAGTGTACACAGAAAAAGCTTTGGCATTGTTTATCAAGCCACCTTCTATTGAAACCTTGATTGAACGTCTTATTAACAGAGGCACTGAAAGCAAAGAATCTTTGGAAAGAAGAATTAACAAAGCTACTTACGAGCTCTCTTTTGAGCCTAAATTTGATATTACTATTATTAATGAGCATTTGAAAGATGCTCAAAAAGAAGCTGAACAGGTAGTATGCAATTTTATAAAATAGTGTATTTTCGCCGTTAATTTTTTAAGAACAATTTATGGATAAAAACACAATCGTTGGCTTGCTCCTTATTTTTGCAATAGTTTTAGGAGTAAGCTTTTATAATTCTTCCCAACAAAAGAAGGTACAAGAAGAGGTAGTTCCCACTGAAGTTAGTTTGACTGAGGTAGATCCTCAGCCGAACGTAGATAGAACGACTGAATTAGAGCCTCAGTCCAACCAACCTCAGTTGAATGCAGAAACCCAAAATAATGCTAATTCTACCACTCCCCACTCTCCACTCACTACTCACTACTTCTATACACCAGACTCCCTTTCAACTTCAGACTACGTTGTTGAAACCGACAAAGCGATTTATCGTTTCTCGAAATTGGGCGGGTACCTAAAATTTGCACAACTGAAAGATATTTATGGCTACGCACCGAAAGGAGAAGAGAAACCGCCATTAGTTTTATTCGATGGTAATAATACCACTATGAATATTTTACTGGAGTTGAAAGACCATACCACTATCAATACACATTCCTGTTTTTTTGCATCTGCACAGGCAGATACAATAATAATTGATGAGTACAACAAGTCATTGTCTTTGAAAATATTTCCTATTACTGAGAAAGAGATTGATTCAACTTCGTACATTGAATATCTTTATACATTTAAAAACGATGATTATAGTTTTGGGTTTCGCATACATTTTGTGAATATGCAAAATTATTTATTTCAAAAATCTACCAATAGTTTTACCTTGCAATGGAATGCTTCGCTTCTCAATGTAGAACGTAATTATGATTATGAAAAGAATATTACATCCATTTACTATATGAATAATATGGAGATAGTAGACAACTTAAGTCCAACTCAAATAGAAAAACAAGAGAAAACTCAACTGAAATGGGTATCATTTAAGCAGCAATTCTTTACTACAGTATTGATTGCTGATTCGGGCTATTTCTCTTCTGGGCAACTGGTTTCGGATTTACAAGTTGAGCCACCGGTACTAAAAAACATGAATCTCTTTTTAGACTTTGATGCAAATAACCTCTATGACGGCTCATTCGATATGTCTTTATACATTGGTCCAAATCAATATAAATTATTAAAAACATACAATCTAAATTTGGAAAGACAAGTTCCTATCGGGTGGAGTTTTTTCTTATTGCACTGGATTAATCGAGGGGCCGTAATTCCAATTTTCGATTGGCTTTCAAAATATGGTATCAGCTACGGTATAATCATTCTTATTTTAACTATTCTGTTAAAAATTGTTTTATTACCGATAGCCTATAAGACCTACCTTTCTTCGGCGCGAATGCGTGTATTAAAACCTGAGATTGAGGAAGTTGGCGCTAAGTTTCCAAAGTCGGAAGATGCCATGAAGAAGCAACAAGCTACCATGGCGTTGTATCGAAGCGCCGGCGTGAACCCGATGTCCGGCTGTTTGCCTGTATTGCTTCAAATGCCCATATTAATAGCCATGTTCCGGTTTTTCCCATCAGCTTACGAATTGCGGCAGCAACCGTTTTTATGGGCAGACGACCTCTCAACCTATGATTCAGTATGGAATCTTGGATTCAATGTACCATTTTATGGCGACCATGTAAGCCTTTTCTGTTTACTAATGACTGCAGCCACTTTGATTTACACATGGTTGAACAACAAAATGATGACTATGGGCAATAAGGATCAAATGAAAATGATGCGGATCTTTATGTATTTGATGCCCATCATGTTTTTGGGTTTTTTCAACAACTTCTCCTCTGGTCTTACTTACTATTATTTGCTTGTGAACCTAATAACGTTCTTTCAAATGTGGATATTCAAAATGGGAGTGGATGAAGCCAAAATACGAGCCCGTTTGAAAGAGAATATGGCAAAACCCAAGAAAAAGTCGAAATGGCAAACCCGTATGGAAGAGATGGTGAGACAACAAAAAGCACAAAATAAACGTAAAAATTAATAACTATGAAAATTGCCGTAGTAGGTTCAGGATATGTGGGTTTAGTTACCGGCGCTTGCTTGGCGGAAGTAGGATTTGAGGTCTCTTGCATAGACATTGATGAAGCCAAAATTGCTAAAATGAAACAAGGCGAAGCGCCTATTTACGAACCCGGATTGGATAATATCTTAAAAACGAATATTGAAAAAGGACGTTTACAATTTTATACAGATCTAAAGTTAGTTTTAGACGAAGTAGAGGTTGTTTTTTCAGCAGTTGGCACACCGCCTGATGAAGACGGCAGCGCCGACCTGCAATACGTGTTGGAAGTTGCCCGAACTATCGGTAAATATATGAATAGCTATAAACTTATCATCACCAAAAGTACCGTACCGGTGGGAACAGCCAATTTGGTTAAGAAAACTGTGCATGAAGAATTGAAAAAAAGAGGTCTTGAAATCCCTTTTGATGTAGCTTCAAATCCGGAGTTTTTAAAAGAGGGAGAAGCCGTAAACGACTTTCTGCGCCCGGACAGAATTGTGGTAGGCGTTGAATCGGAGCGTGCAAAAGCAATCTTTAAAAAATTGTACAACCCTTTTGTTTTAAACGGACACCCCATCATTTTTACAGATATTGCTTCTGCTGAAATGATTAAATATGCAGCAAATGCCATGTTGGCAACACGAATCAGTTTTATGAACGACATTGCCAACCTCTGCGAAATTGTGGGCGCTAATGTGGACATGGTGAGAAAAGGAATAGGCAGTGATCCGAGAATTGGAGCTAAATTTTTGAACGCCGGCACCGGATACGGAGGCTCATGCTTGCCAAAAGATGTGAAAGCACTGATTAAAACCGCCGAAAAAAACAACTATTCCTTAGAAGTATTGAAAGCCGTTGAACAAGTAAACGAAAAACAAAAATCTATCTTATTCAATAAATTAGACGCTTTTTATAATCACGATTTAAAAGGTAAAAAAATCGCAGTATTGGGATTAGCATTTAAACCCAATACCGATGATATGAGAGAAGCGCCATCATTAGTATTAATTGATTGTTTATTGAAAGCGGGCTGTGAGGTTTATGCCTACGACCCCGTAGCAATAAACGAAGCTAAACGAAAAATAGGAGATCGTATTCATTATTACAATAGTTGTGAAGAAACCTTAGACAATGCTGATGCTCTTTTAGTTGTAACCGAATGGCACGAGTTTAGAACACTAAACCCCGAAAAACTTGTGTTGCAAATGAGAAAACCTGTAATATTCGACGGAAGAAATATTTACGATGAAACAGCAATGCGCAAAGCAGGGGTAACTTATTTCGGAATCGGGAGGTAACCCTTTTCAAATATTACCATGAATTACAATAACATCAAAATTGAACCTATCCTCAAATATTATCTTGCTTATGGTTTTAACCACTCATTGCAAGAGATGGCTGATACGGTTAAAATTACAAAAAAAACGTTGTTTAATAGGTACATATCAAAAGAAAATCTAGAACTTTGTGTTGTAGATTTCTGGCAAATTAAATCTAATGAACGCATGGCTCAACGTATGGAATATGCCAATAACGCCGTGGAAAAATTAATGATGTTTCTGTTTGAATTACAATATTGTAAGAATAAAGAATCTTATTTGTTTCAAAAATCAAAAGAGATTTTTTTAGATAAATTTGAAAGAAATAGTCCGCATATTTTACAGTTAGAAGAGATTTTTAATATGGGAATAGAAGAAGAACTCTTTCATTTTGACTCCTACCCCAAAGTGTTTGCCTATTTTTTTCTGTATAATACACTATTCTTATTGCTAAGCGATAACATAATCTATACAGAATTTATCTCATTTCTTTTTGACCCCATTCTTACCGAAAATGGAAAATTGGTTTTCAAAGATATTGATATAGAACATGTTTTTAAGAAAAGGTAAATATTACTTTACCGCGATCGTTTCAATTTCAATCAACACATTTAAAGGCAAAGTTTTGACCGCAAAAGCTGCACGTGCCGGCGGATTTTCTGCATAGTATTTACCATAAACCTCATTCATCGCTTTAAAATTAGCCATATCGCTCAATAAACAGGTGGATTTCACCACATGCTCGTATCCGTAGCCGGCTTCTTTTAAAATAGCGCCAATGTTTTTCATTACCTGCTCTGTCTGCGCTTCAATCCCTTCTGCAATCTCTCCGGTTTCCGGAATAATCGGAATCTGTCCGGAAATGTATAGCATTCCGTTTATTTCAATGGCTTGACTGTAAGGTCCAATCGCTTTTGGAGCGTGGTCGGTGTGAATGATTTTTTTTGTCATAAATATTTTTGTTTATTGATTAAGGTTTCTCGCTTCACTCGAAATGACAGTTAATGAGGTTTAACTTCTCACTTCTAACTTCTAACTTCTACCCCAAAATCTCCAAAATCTTAATTGCACAATCGGAGATTACGGAGCCTGGACCGAAGATAGCGGCAGCGCCCGATTTGTACAGATAATCATAGTCTTGCGGAGGGATTACACCG
Source organism: Bacteroidales bacterium (assembly GCA_031286285.1). Classification (GTDB taxonomy): domain Bacteria; phylum Bacteroidota; class Bacteroidia; order Bacteroidales; family WCHB1-69; genus WRNX01. The sequence goes on from JAITUN010000258.1 coordinate 8,401, forward strand.
CCAACCACTACGAGAATATCTTCGCGACCTAACTTTTTGAGTTCTTCAATTACTTGTGGCACTAACGTTTTGTGTCCTGCGGCAAGGGAGGAAACGCCCAGTATATGCACGTCGTTTTCCACAGCTTGTTTGGCAGCCTCGGCAGGTGTTTGGAAGAGCGGTCCCATATCCACATCAAACCCGATGTCGGCATAGCCTGTAGAGACCACTTTTGCGCCGCGGTCGTGCCCGTCTTGTCCCATTTTGGCAACCATAATACGGGGACGGCGTCCCTCTTTTTTGGCAAACACATCTGCCATCATACAAGCTTTCTTAAAGTTTGTATTATCTTGTTGTTCTGAACTATACACGCCTGTTATTAAATTTATTTTTGCTTTATAACGACCAAATATTTTCTCTAATGCGGATGAAATTTCGCCCAGCGTAGCCCGTTTTCTGGCGGCATCTACTGCCAATTCCAACAGGTTTCCTTTTCCGGTTTCTGCACATTTCGTAAGGGCATCTAAAGTAACTTTTACTTCGGTTTCATTTCTTCCGGCGCGGAGTTCTGCCAAGCGTTTTAACTGTGCTTCACGTACAGCGGTATTGTCCACTTCTAGGGTTTCAATTGGGTCTTCCTTATCTAAACGATATTTGTTTACGCCAATAATAGATTCCTGACCGGAGTCGATGCGTGCCTGTTTACGGGCTGCAGCTTCTTCAATACGCATTTTGGGGATACCGGTTTCAATTGCTTTTGCCATTCCGCCCAACGATTCAATCTCTTCAATATGTTTCCAGGCGCGCTCAGCGATCAGGTGGGTCAGTGTTTCCACATAATATGAGCCTGCCCAGGGGTCCACTTCGCGGCACACCTGCGTCTCTTCCTGAATGTAGATTTGGGTGTTTCGGGCAATACGCGCCGAAAAATCGGTAGGGAGGGCAATCGCTTCATCTAATGCGTTGGTGTGCAACGACTGGGTGTGTCCCAGCGCAGCGCCCATTGCTTCGATACAGGTTCTTGCCACGTTGTTAAAGGGGTCTTGCTCTGTAAGCGACCACCCGGAAGTTTGGCTGTGGGTACGCAATGCCAACGATTTTGGGTTTTTGGGATTAAACTGTTTCACAATTTTAGCCCACAACATTCTTGCGGCTCGCATCTTAGCGATCTCCATAAAGTGGTTCATTCCAATTGCCCAAAAGAATGAGAGGCGAGGTGCAAAGTCATCAATATTCATACCGGCGTTAACACCGGCGCGTAAATATTCCAACCCGTCTGCCAGCGTATAAGCCAATTCAATATCGCAGGTAGCGCCGGCTTCTTGCATGTGGTAGCCGGAAATAGAGATTGAGTTGAATTTCGGCATATTTTTAGCGGTAAACTCAAAAATATCGGCAATAATTTTCATGGAGGGGAGGGGTGGATAGATGTATGTGTTTCGCACCATAAACTCCTTTAAGATATCGTTTTGGATAGTGCCGTTCAACTGCTCCATTGGCACGCCCTGTTCTTCGGCGGCTAAGATATAGAACGCCAAAATGGGCAGCACCGCACCGTTCATTGTCATAGAAACGCTCATTTGTCCCAATGGAATTTGGTCAAAAAGAATTTTCATATCCATTATAGAATCTACAGCAACGCCGGCTTTTCCAACATCACCCACCACACGCTCGTGGTCGGAGTCGTAGCCGCGGTGGGTTGCCAAGTCAAACGCAATAGAGAGTCCTTTTTGCCCTGCCGCCAAGTTTCTGCGATAGAATGCGTTTGATTCCTCTGCGGTAGAGAACCCTGCATATTGGCGAATGGTCCAAGGTTTCTGCACATACATTGTGGCGTAAGGACCTCTCAAATAGGGAGGTAACCCAGCAGCGTAGTTCAAATGTTCCATGCCTGCGAGGTCATCTTTACCATACACCGGCTTCACAGAAATCTGTTCTGCCGTAAGCCAGTCGGTATCAATGTTGTGTTCTTTAGCCCATTCTGTGAATGAAGGATTGTTTTTTTTTAGGTTTTTCGGGTTTACTTTGCTAAAATCCGGACGCATATTATTTCTGTTTAATAATGAATTGGCAAAAGTATATAATTTTTTAAAAATTAATCTTTAACACACCTAACAGAATAGCCCACCATTTTTAACATAATATGGCTGTTATAATCAGGAAATTGTGACAAAAGTCCATATCGGACCGAAGTCCAATCATCATATTGACTTGAAGACCAAAAAAAAGCACCTGTACCTACCATATTAAAAGTATCATCAATATTTCCGTCATAATGAAAAAATCCTGCAGGTTCAGCTGAAAATTGACTATAGTTATTGAAAGTATTCATACGATCCATCCCCCAGTTTTGTGTTTTCATTTCGAATCCTCTAAAGAGTGAAAAGAGTTTTACCCACTCATTTGCTGAAGGGATATGCCAACCATTCGGGCAAATACCTTGGACATTTCTTAGTTCAAAAACATTTTTTGTCTGACAATCTTCAACTCTAACAGCCGCTGCCCAATTATACAATAATCCATAATTGGGCGTAATAAGATAAGTTGTATGATTTAAATTATGGTAGCATACCGGCCCATCCTCAAACATATCCATTCCACCGGTTCTTGCTTCTAAAGGAGTTCCGTCAGAATAACGAGTAACTCTCAAATTATCTGTCATCCATACTTTATCATCATAACGCATTGTAAGATATTTATTTCCATCAATATCATTCATAGTTCCGTGAGTAAAAAAGCAAATATCTTTTCCAAATAGTGTATCCTTTGAGTCTATTACCAACAAAGCATTCACAATATACTCTGTATCTTCTTCCAAATCTTCTAGTCTATAAGAATTAATATTGTCATGCGGGTATAAAGTAATCTTTTTCAGAGTAGAGTCTGATTTTTTTTTCCATATAAATTCTAAAGTTGTTTTTTTATTTTTACAAATATTACAATTTGCTCTTAAAACAGCTTTAGTATCTGTAATTTGCACAGGTTTTAAATTATAAACTTTTGGTATTACATCTTTTTCTTCTTGTTTATTACATGCTAAAACAAAGAGAACTCCAACAATAAAAAAAAGGGGCAATCGCCTAATATTCACCATAATAAAAAATTATATTGTACTATTTACCACCGCTTTTCTAATTTTCAGCAATTTTTCAAGAAGGGGTTCTAATTGTGAAAGTGGTAGCATATTTGCGCCATCAGAGAGGGCGTTTTTGGGATTGGGGTGAGTTTCGAGAAAGATGCCATCGAATCCTGTTGCTATTCCTGCTTTTGCGAGAGTTTCTATGAGTTCGGGTTCTCCTCCGGTAACTCCTACTTCTTGGTTTGGCTTTTGCAGAGAGTGTGTACAATCTAAAACTACCGGACATCTATTTTTCTTCAGTTCCTTAATACCTCTAAAATCTACAATTAGGTCTTGGTATCCAAAACTTGTACCACGCTCTGTAATCATCACATTAGGATTTCCTGCTGCTCTAACTTTCTCAACTGCAAACTGCATTGCCTGAGGAGATAAGAACTGTCCTTTTTTGATATTCACAACTTTTCCTGTTTTTGCTGCTGCTTGCAAAAGGTCGGTTTGGCGACAAAGAAAAGCCGGTATTTGAAGTACGTCGGCAACTTGAGCTGCAAAAGCTGCTTCTTCAGGTGCGTGAATGTCTGTTACAATAGGTAGTCCGAACTGTTCTTTCACTTTGGCTAATACAGATAATGCTTCTATGTCTCCAATTCCGGTAAAAGAATAGAGTGATGATCTGTTTGCTTTTCGATAAGATGCCTTAAAATAAAAATGGATTTTCAAACGCTTACAAATTGAGTCAATAGCTTGGGCAATATAAGATGTTGTGTTTTCATTTTCTACAACGCAAGGACCTGCTATTAGAAAGAAGTTTCGATTATTAAATGTTTTCATTTTTAAGTGATTAGAATTAATTATCTCACATTTGCGAATTGTTCTAAAAACCTCACATCATTTTCAAAGAAGAGGCGAATGTCGCTGATCTTAAATTTAAGCATAGCCATACGTTCAATACCTAAACCAAAAGCATATCCGTTGTATTTAGAGGGATTTATACTACAGTTCTCCAATACATTAGGATCAACCATGCCACATCCGAGAATCTCTACCCATCCGGAATATTTACACACATTGCACCCTTTTCCGCTACAGATTTTACACTCAATGTCCATCTCTGCAGATGGCTCAGTAAAAGGGAAATAAGATGGTCGTAGGCGAATCTTTGTTTCCTGACCAAACATCTCTTTAGCAAAAAAGAGTAACACTTGTTTCATATCTGAAAAAGAAACATTTTGTGCAACATAAAGTCCTTCTACCTGATGAAAAATGCAGTGTGAGCGAGCGGTAATGGTTTCGTTACGATACACTCTACCCGGGCAAATTACGCGAATTGGGGGTGGGCATTTTTCCATAGTTCGTACTTGCAAAGATGAGGTATGTGTACGAAGCAACAATTCGGGGTTAGCATTCACAAAGAAAGTATCCTGCATATCGCGTGCCGGATGTTCTTTTGCAAAGTTTAAAGCCGAAAAAACATACCAATCATCTTCAATATCTGGACCTGAAACAATGGCAAACCCTATCCTTTCGAAAATTTCACACACTTCATTCATCACGAGAGAAACAGGATGAATTGCACCCGATTTATAAAGTGTTGAAGGAGATGTAATGTCAATTTCTGAAATTCTTTGAATGACAGTCTCTTCCACTCTATTTTTGTGTTTATCAAACAATTCTTGAGCATAGTATTTTAATTCGTTCACTCTTTGTCCGAACTCTTTGCGCAATTCCGGAGTTACATTCTTGATTTGGCTGAGCAGTTGTTGCAAATCACTCTTTTTACTTAGAAATTGTAAACGAAACTCTTCTAATTGCTGACTAGATTCTACAAGAAATTCGTCAAGTTGCTGTTTTATATCTTCTACTTTAGTGTTCATTGAGATATTTTTTGAACTGCAAAAATAATAAAAGTACGACTTGTTTCCTATATTATTACTACCTTTTTTATTATAGTTCCTACTTTCGTGTTAATTTTCACAAAATAGACTCCTTGAAGTAGCTGAGATATATTTATTTCGACTTCAGATTTTACGATTTCCTGTTTAATAGATTCAATTTTCTGAACTCTTCCAAAAATATCATAAATCACAATATCGCATAACTCATTGCATATATTTGAAATTCTAATCCATAATTCTCCTATTGCCGGGTTTGGGTAAAGAGTAATATTTTTTTCCAATTCTTGCACTTTCACATTATCAACAATAGCTAATGTATATTCACCCGATAGTAAATTGTCTACAATAATTCTGCCTTGCTGATTTCCTCCTGAAACCGATGCTGGGACAATCTGCCAATCGTGAGATGCATCTCTTCTATATAGCAAAGCCAAGTCATCTTTTGTATATCCTTTCAAAAGCTCTCTATCATAAGTCAGATCATAGTTAAAAGAATACAAAGCCTGCATTTCATTGTATTTTAAAAAGCCAACGCGCCAAAAATGGGTACCGGAGATTCTAATAATTGAGGGAGGAACGTTCTTGGGAGGTGTTGGAGAAAAAGTATTATGTTCCACCCAAAGAATTGATTCGCCTTTAATTTCATCAACTTGTATTCTAAAAGAAGCAGCATATAAATTGATAATTCCTGTACTTGTAACAGACTGGATAACTCCAGGAGATGCCAATCCCTGCTTTCTATTTGGGTCAATTGCCCAAAACACAGGTTCAAAAGGAAGTTCAACTTCAACAATCTCATGTTCGCCTGAAAATCTTATCTTTTCCACAAAACATCTTTCTCCCGAAGCAGAAACAAACTCTACATCAATCAAATTGTTATTTGCAAAATATTCTGCATGATGCAATCTTTGTTTAAATGCAACCTTATAGATATTGTTGGTTCCGGTTTTCAACTTTATAGAATCAATGCTGAAATTTAAGAATCCGGGTTGGTGCACCCAACCTAAATAAAAGTCATACAAATCTATACCCGATATCTGTGACAATTTGTCGAAAAACTCTTCTGAATCCATGTTTGAAAATTTATTTTCATCAAAAAGTTGTTTAATAGATGAAAAATAGAGTTCATCGCCCATATAATAGCGTAAAGTGTATGCAACCAAACCGCCTTTATCGTAAGTAGTTATTCCATAAGTTTTATTTGTTGGGATATTATCCAATGCGAAATAACCACCATCAACTCTGTGAGCATTACTTAGTACACTAAGGTGAAGGTCTTTAATTTCTGTTTTGTATTTTTGAAGTGTAGTATCTTGTGTTTCATAACATAAATACTCGCCGTAAGTTGCAAAGCCTTCATTAATCCACATATTTTGTGGAGTGGAACAAGTAATGAGATTTCCGAACCATGAGTGAGCCAGTTCATGAGAAATAAGGTCTTCTTCGGAGGTATTTCCGGTAACAGCATACTGCGGGTATCCAATGTTTGTGGCATGTTCCATAGCGCCTCCGTTAAACGGTACAACAACATATCCCACCCGTTGCCAGCGACAGGCGCCCCATCGTTTTTCATAAGTATGGATGAACGTTTTCAGATTCACAAACGAGCCGGGTACTTTTGGCATGGTTGCAGGATTGGCATAAATTTCGATAGGCAAAATTTTTCCTGAAACACTATGAAAAGTATCTTTATAAACTTGATAATCGCCAACTGCCACTGAAGCCAAATAGGATGGAATTGGGTCGGGAAGTTCCCATTTCCAATGTTTTGCATCACCGAAATCAGTAGAATCTACTAACATACCGCCACAAACCGCCTTTTTGTCGGCATCGGTCGTGATGTTGAAAGTGTAGGTTGACTTATCGGTAAACTCATCAATACAGGGAAACCACACGCGCCCGAAAGAGTGAGGGAGGCTGCCCATTCCCACGCCCATATTGTAAGCAAAAGCGGAATTAAAATAAAACCCGCCCCATTGCGGATCTCTTACGGGTTTACCTTGATAATAGACCCGAATAGTTTTTGATTGTCCTACTTCTAAAAACGGTACATCTATTTTTAACTCCTGCCCTTGATGTAAGTAGTTAACCAAATTGTTGTCATTTTTCACAGAATCAACTGTTAGACCCAATAAATGAAGATTAATGTTTTGGATAGGAGCTATTTTCGCCTTAATAGTCAGTTCTGTAAAACCTTTAATTTGTTGTTGTGTAAAATCTCTAATTTCTAAATTAATATCGTAATGTGATACGTGAATGGTATCGGCTTTTGTTTGCGCAGACAAACTTTGGATAAAAAATAATAGAATTACTTGAGTGATAAAAACATATCTTATCTTGAAAGAAGTTGACTTTTTCATCTGAATACTAATTTTTAAATTACTGTTTTATAACCACTTTTTACATATAAAATTTTATTTAGTTATTGTTTTACAAATTTAACTACGTTTATAGTGTTATTAGAAATAATGCGAACAAAATAAATGCCATTTGACAAATTGTTAATATCAATATCAGCTTCGTTTCCGGTATTAGGTTGATAAAGAACTGTTTGTCCTAAGAAGTTGAGTATTTCAATATTATTGAAGTTGCTATTGGCAGTAATGGTAATATGGCTTGTAGCAGGATTTGGAACGACAGATAATGAGAGTTTTGCATTTTCTTTAATACCTACTTCGCAGGTTATGCTATTACAAACTTTTTGAGATTGTGCATCATTGACATATACAGCAACTACGCAATAGTTATGAGTTCCATCCATGTCGGTTTCGTTAAACGTAGTTTCGGGGGCTTCAACTTCTCCAAGTTTCACATCGTCTTGGTAAATGTCGTAGTGGGTTAATTCAATAGGATCTTCAGAAACAACAAAGCCTTTTATCGCCCAGTTACCGTAATTAAAGCCTGTTACAAGAGTTTCTACATTCTTCCATTCATCGTAATAATACATCATGTTAACACCCGGAAGAAAGCCACCGGCACAGTAAGCAGCCGGGGATCCGTTTCCTACTGTCATGTTTACATGAACTCCAAACCATAATTCTAAAGAAGCGTCTATCACTACCGGAGTGGGTAATATAAGTTCATTCCATTCGTAATCAATAATATCGCCTGGAAAATTCATGGTAACGCTACTAAATTTTTCTGTTCCGGCAGCAGTAGAAGATGCTCCTTGCCAGACTTTAATAATAAAGCTTGCAGCTTCAATTTTTCTATCACCAGAAAATTGTGAGTTAAAGAAATGTGTGATTTTTGTCAATTCACTGCCGGTGGTAATTCCTTTGGCGGCTAAATCTGCAGGACTCCAACGGTTAACAAACATCGTATTTATAGGAGCACCAATACCAATACCATCTTTATAATCACCTGCTACGTATGTAAGCCAATCACCAAAATTATCATCCGGTTTAGTCCAAGTGAGGTTAAGTTCACCATCAACACAAGTACCGTTTAAATTTTTAATAGGATTGAGTGCCTCAGGCATATCAACTTTTGTGGTAACTTTTACAGGCTCACAGTCATCGGCATAGAGAGCTTCAACGCCCAAAGTATGTACTCCTACCGATAGGTGTTTAGCTATATATTCAGTAGTTGTAACGGTTCCCAATACAGATGCTCCGTCATAAACTTTATATCCGAGAGGTTCGCCTTCGGCTGCATCCCATGTTAATTTTACATCAGTGCCTTGTATTTCAGCTTCTAAGTTGGTTATTGCAGGGCAGGGATCCAGAACAAAAATACCGTTGATGGAGATATCATCAATCAAGAGCGCAAATTTGTCATTACTTACACAGGTAATAGCAACATGTTTTGCATCGTTAGGAATGTTGTATGTGTATTGTGTCCAAGAATTACTAGTAACAACTACAACGCCCGGAGAAATAGTTGTTGTGAAATCAGCAGGTGCATTTCCTGTTGTAGAAATCGAAACTTTAAAACTTTCATGATATATAGCTGATAGAATACTTGCCCAAAAAGAGATAGTTGCATTGCTTTCTACCGTAAAGGCAGGGCTTATTATCCATGCATCTGCAGCACCGGTTTCAGGACAGAAGCATGCAAAAAACTGTGAACCGGAATGCGAAGGATAATTAGTTGTAGTTGGTGGAGTTGTTTGTGAGGGGTTAAACACAATATAAGCCATTGGCTCATTTTGACCGGGAAAGTTTATACCTTGAACCTTCCAAGTTCTCCCACCGTTTCCATTGTAATACGACCATGGAATAGTTCCGGGTGAGTTAATCATAAAAGCGGGATGCCCTTCAACATCATCTGTAATACTGCCTCTGTGAGGAATAACAGGATTGGCTTTTAAAGCAGAAACTGCGGTTAATTCTTTTGTTTGAGACACACCTTTTTCTCTATCAAAAGTTTGCGCATTCAAACTTCCAATACACAGCACTAATGTAAGCGCCATACAAATTGTAAATAATTTTCTCATATTAAATAAATTTTGGTTAAGTAAAAAAAAGATTGTATCGATTTGTTTGTTCAAAATTCATTCAAATAAAAAATAAGATAGTTGCAAGTGTTTTATAACTACCTTATCTTCATTTGTGGTCCCTCTTGGGATCGAACCAAGGACCCCCTGATTATGAGTCAGATGCTCTAACCGTCTGAGCTAAGGGACCTGCTTCTCAGTTTTTGAAAAACGACCGCGAAAATATACTTTTTTTGATTTTGGCGAAAAAAAAATCTCAAATCTCATTCTTATATCTTAAATCCAAATCTCCACCCTCTTAATCCCTCGCCAGCGGGGGAAATCTCACTACTCAATTTATCCCCAGTTTCTTCTTAATGTCCGCAGGAATGGCGTCTTTGTGAACCACTATGTTGATGGTTTGCATCTCCACAAAAGGGGCAGATGCGTAGAGAAATCCGTTGTATGGGTTTCGGCTGTCAACTCCCCATGAGTTTTTTACTAAGAAGTAGGGCGTTCCGTTTTGGTCTATGGCTTTGCCTACCAACACCATACCGTGGTCATCTGTAGTTGTGTAATTGTCAAATGCCTCTTGGCGCAGTTCTTGTGTGATTGTTTTCTCTTTTCCGGGTTTTTCAAATTTGTAGAGTTCATCGTTTTTGTCTCCTTGTGATAGATTTTCCCAGCGGGCTCTGTCTGAGCCATCCATACTCTCTACATCCATTTCGGGCAGAACAGCTACTCCTTTTTTCCAGTTAAACCCTTTATCGCTCACATCCGCGCCCCAAGCCACAGAATAGCCGTTGTCAATAGCATTGTTTATCACACGCATCATCTCATCTAACGGAAGGTTATACGAGGTTTCCATAATCCAATTATCTGGAATTTCCAATGCAAACTTAGTATAAAATGGGTGGTGTGTGAAAGAAGTAATACTGATATAATCGTTCATATTCAATCCCAAAGATGCTGCAAAAGCGGTTGGTGTGTATTCTTTTCCATTGTAGGAAAACTTTTCGGGAGTTGCACCTAAGTACGCATCTAAAATAGCATCATATCCTTTTTTCCATGCTGTGGACAGTTTTTTGTTTTTATTCTTCACAACCACATCCACGTATGCTTTCAGTAGTGCGTCTAATTCGCCGTGTACATGAAGTTCCTCGCCATATTCAAGCCCTGTAAAAACAGATGTGGGTACTATGCCATATCTGTCAATCATGGCAAATACATCGAAAAATGCTCCGCCTGCCGCAAAACTCCAATTGCCGTGCATCCGTACATACTTGTCGGCTTTCTCTTTGTAAGTGTGTTTCACAATCCACATATCCGACAAGTCAAACTCCCCTTTCCCTTTACGAATCAGTTCGCACTCTAAAAAACCAATTCCGGAGAAACTCCAACACGTTCCTGAGCGGTTTTGATTTTTTACCGGAGTATATTTGATCTCTTTGGTATTATTAAAAATATACCCTTCGGGTTTCTCTTTTTCCTGTTCTTGCGCAAACAGGTTTGTAAAACAGGGCGCTAAGAATATGGTAATGAGCGCCAATAGAAAAAAAAGTTTCAAATGTTTCATAATAGTAGATTTTTTTTTATTATTAATAAGTTGGCAAAAGTAATAATATTTTTTTTCTATGTTGAATTTTGTATTTATTATTAAACATACATAAGTTTTATTTACAAAAAACACTAATTTTTCAGCAATTATAGAAATAAACTGAATTTTAAAACTTTCATATATTTTTGTCATTTAAAAATTGAAAACGATGACTTCACGCTTTTTTATCCGCATATTATTGTTTATTATATGTTTTGGTGGTTTCAAAACGACTTTCGGACAAACGGATTCGCTTTCTACGGAAACTATATTTGTCAAAAGAACTGTTGCAAATGCACCTGTTACACTTTTAACAGACACTTTGTTTTACATAAACTCCGGTATCGGGTCTTTTTCTGCGGAAGAGAGGGCAGCCTCCATCAAAGAAAAGATAAAACTACTCAGTAAAGAAAAGGAGTTCAGTAGTGATTCTATTCAAGTAGTAAAGTTAGATAATTTTGCAAAACTTGTTTATAAGGATATTATAATTATGGGAGTTACGCCGGATGATGCAGAAGCTACCGGAAAAAACCTTTATGTTTTGGCACACGAATATGAAAAAACTATTGGCTTAGCAATAGAGAAATACAAACAATTGAGAGATTGGAGGTATATTCTGATTCATGTCTCATTAGCTCTATTAATTGTTGTTGCACAATACTTCCTGATAAAGTTGGTCAACATACTTTTTAGGCGCATATCAAATAATACAGAAAAACTGAAAATTCTGAAAATTAAAACACTCAAAGTAAAATCTTATCAATTGCTTGATGAAGCGAAAACTATAAAATTAGTGAAGTCATGCATTACAATAGTGCGATGGTTGGTAATTTTGCTACTTCTTTATCTCACTATTCCACTAATATTCAGTGTTTTTCCACCTACAAGAGGAATCGCTGACAAGTTGTTCGGATATGTCCTTAGTCCTTTACAGAAAATTTTGATGAGTTTAGTTGGATATGTACCTAATCTAATTACAATTATTATTATTGTATTGGTTTTTAGATATTTGATAAAAGCATTGCGCTATTTGACTGAAGAGATTCATAAGGGAGGTTTAAGAATTAAAGGTTTTTATTCCGACTGGGCACGTCCTACATTCAATATTATCAGAACGTTATTGTATATTTTCATGTTCATTGTGATTTTCCCTTATTTGCCCGGTTCCGAATCGAGGGTATTTCAGGGAGTTTCAGTATTTATTGGCATTGTTTTCTCCTTAGGCTCTTCATCCCTCATCAATAATGTTGTATCAGGACTTGTACTTACCTATATGCGTCCATTTAAGGTAGGAGATCGGATAAAAATTGGTGAAATTGTAGGCAATGTCATTGAAAAAACGCCATTTGTTACACGTATTCGAACACCAAAAAACGAAGAAGTTACTATACCCAATTCTGGGATTTTGTCTGCACAAACATTCAACTATACTCATTCTGCAAACCATCACAAACTTATTTTACATACTGAAGTAACTTTCGGTTACGATGTTCCGTGGCGAAAAGTTCATCAGTTATTGATAGATGCGGCAGAACGAACTTCCCATGTTTTGAAAGAGCCAAAACCTTTTGTGTTTCAAACCTCCTTAGACGATTTTTTTGTTGTTTATCAAATCAACATTTACATTCAAGAAGCTGATCTAATGGCTCCTATCTATTCTGAGCTTAACCAACATATTCAGGATGTTTTCAACGAAGCCGGAGTAGAGATTATGTCTCCAAACTATATGGCGCATCGGGATGGAAATAAAACAACAATTCCAGAAGAGTATTTGTCAGGAGATTATAAAGCTCCTCAACTTCATGTAAAAGTGACTAAATAATTTATGAGTTGCTCCCAAATAATGAACGCAGGTACTTAATTGCAAAAACTGCGGTTGCTCTTGTATTTCCCTCGCCAAAAGCGTGAATTTGCCAAATCCCTGAAATAAATTTTGCAATATGCTGAATCGATTGTGCAAAGTCGCTATTCTGATAATCGTGTTTTTTTTCTAGATTAAAATCGTAATCAAGAGTAGCGCTGATTTCTGTTGCATTGGCATAAATAACCGATTTCCCATCTAATACCCATTCGTTTTTACTGATATTGTAATCACGAATTTTCCCTGCGAACTTATAAATTCCCGTGAAAATCGGAGACTTTCAACCCATCAACATCTTGCAGCCCGATAGCAGTTTGCCAAATCTGTGCCTTCTCTTTCTGTGAGGGTTCGCCTTGTATGATATATTCGTCAAAATTTTGCATAATTTCTCATTTTTTGTTCATTCTACGCCTCTTCATAATAATAAGAATAATCAATCCCTTTCATAAACATATCACGGTCATTGATTTTATTGGTCAGTGCGTTTTCGATAAGTGATTTTATTCTTGTGCTGTTCACAACACTTTCGGACATTGAATTGAGATAGTCGTTTTTGTTGATTTTACTCCAATCTACACATTTTTTGAGTGTTCGTTTTAGCATTAGATCAAGCCATATTCTTGTGCTTCTGCCGTTTCCTTCCATAAAAGGGTGGGCAACATTCATTTCAACATATTTATTGATTATTTCATCAAAAGAGGTTTCGGGCATATTCTCAATCACTTTCAAACTATGGCTTAAAAACTGTGCGGGGGCAAAACGAAAGCCTCCTTTGCTGATGTTCAATGTTCGGATCTGTCCTGCAAAATCATAAAGTCCGCCAAACAAATAAGCGTGAATCTGTTGCAAACATTTAATACTGCCGGGTTCCAGCGATTTTAATATGTTGCTTTCAAATAAAGCGTACGCTTTAGTCTTACTTTTGCCATCAATGGTTTCAGGGCTGTAGGTAAACCATTCGATAAATTTATTCGCTTTTTTGCCCGGAAACTCTTTGGCAAGTGTAATAATTCCTTTATCATCAAGCGAATCTGTTAGACGAAGTTTGCCGTCGGGTGCGGTTAATTTCAACCCCTTACAATTTGTAAGGAGTTCGCTATTCGATTTTTTTAGACGATTTTTCAGAACATACCAGTAGTTTCGAGCATCGGCGCTCTCGCTTAGTATGGCTACAATGTCAACAACAGAAAACCACCATTTGGAATTTTCCTCATCCCAAACAGCTCGCACTTCCTTGTTGTCGAAAAAACGAATTGATAATTTGTTCATATTTTTATTTATTAATTTTGAATTCTACCATTATTATATCCCTATCGGGATAATTTCCTCTATGTTGTAGTGTCATATTCATTTCGTTTGGTTTTATAAAAATTTATCACTCATATCTCAAACTCCACCCCCTTAGTCCCCCGCCAGCGGGGGAGATCTCACTACTCAATACTCATTACTCATTAAATCTTTAAATCTTTAAATCTTTAAACCACTCCTAAAACCTCTTTATCGCCCCCGGCCTGCACTTCGGGTAGCAAGCGCCGCAGCGAATACATTTTTCAGCATCTATGATGTGGGGTTTTTTCAGTTCACCCTCAATACATTGGGTTGGGCAGTTTTTCTTGCACAACATACAGCCGATACATTTTTCGGCATCAATTTCGTAGCGGATCAACGCGTTGCATTGCAGGGCGGGGCACCGTTTTTCAATGATATGTGCTTCATACTCATCTCTGAAGTATTTCAAAGTGGATAGTACCGGATTGGGGGCAGATTGTCCCAAACCACAAAGCGAATTTTTGATGATCTCTTTGGATAGGTCTTCCA
>JAITUN010000284.1 GCA_031286285.1 Bacteroidales bacterium
TCTATATCTTCATGTAAACTTCTGCCGCGTAAAATGCGGATTAAAGTATTTTTGCCTGTCATGTATGTTAGAAATGGGGATAGGTCTGGCTTTTCTATGGAAGTTAGCTCGAAAGTTGGGGTTGTATTTTGGTAGTGAGTCCATTTTAGGCGTATGCCGGAGCGGGGGCCTGGGAGAGCGGCGGCTGTTGTCGTTTGGGTTTTGAAATAAGTGCTATTGTTGAGTTGAGCGATCAATTTGAATTCCTATTTGCTTGCATCAATCTTTAAAAGCTTTTTTAAAATCAAAACCTTTAAAATCTTTTTTGGGGACGGGGCGCAAGATGTGCTTCCGCACGCGCTCCCCCGTAACGCCCCACCTAAAACCGAACTACCCTAAAACCCATATCCTAAAACCAAATACGGGGGATATAATAGCTTCGATTTTGCTAAGCCATCGCGCAGCATTACGCTTCAAGCTACTATTCTTTGAGTCGCGGGCGTGCCTGCCCACTCTATGTTATCTATTGTATTGTTTGCCTTAACCACAAAATCTCTCACTAAAAAAGGCCTCCCGCTATCTGTCGAAAGATTTAATACCTCTATACCCGTGTCATACCAATATCTACGTTTTGATCTAATGGCGGTACATTTGTTATCAGGCCCAATCACATGATCACCGATATTGATATCAAACGCAACTTTCCATTGAGGCATTAGCTCACCATTTTTCTCATAGGTCATGACCATAAGAGGGTGAGACGATGAAACTAACATCGAATTATTAAAGCCAATTATTTCCATTACTCTGTATCTGTGAATTTCAGTTACAGCAGTATATTGCGTTTTTTTATTTTCTATATCCCATGAACCAATTTTATCACCCACATTTAGTGAGCCAATAGGAACACGTTCATCGGAAGTAATATTCACCAATTCAGATTTTGGAAAGCATCCTGCCATCCAAACAGCTTGAGCCCCTAGATCCTTACAATGCGACATATAAACAGATGTTGCGCTAAGGTCTCGATTTGTCGACTGAAAAACAGGTACTGCATCAAGATTTTTAGCGCTTGCCGACCAAACAGACATCGCGCTAAGGTCTTTATGATGCGATTCCCAAATCGCTTTTGCACTAAAAACAGCAGCCATATAGCAATAAACCCCTTTCGAAATTGAAAAAACATGGAATAGAAATCTATTTTTTAAACACCTCGTCATAAATATTTTCAAATTCACCTATAAGGGCACTCTTTTGGTCTACCTCTACAAATAGCAGATAATCATCAGAGCCGTAATTTTTATGTATCGTATTGAGATTATTTAAAAAATATCCTAATGCCGCTTGCCTACCATAATCTGCAGCCCCAAATAAAACATGAACCGTTCGAGGTGCGCCCGGAAAATTTTTACTGCCTAACCTTAATAAAAATGCGCAGTCTCGTTTTCCAAATTCATACCTAAATTCTCTGTCTACATTGGAAATCTCAAATCCTTGCCAATCATTATCATCTACATACTTTACAAACCCTGTGTTACCCCACTCATTTTCTTTCGTTTCAAACTCAAATTCTCCGTAGTTCTCCTTCGTAATTCGCCACTTGAAGCCAGGAATTTTGTTGGTAAGATAGTAGTTAACATAATAATTTATCGCAGGGGTACCGTAGTGTATTTCGGCACCATAGGCACCCAAGACATGAGGTTCAAATTTATACAACATCTTACATTCACCAACTACGTTCTTTAAGCCGTCCACGAATAGTTCAAAATCAAGCCCAATCACACCACCCCCATGTTTGGCAGGCCTTAGCCCCACCGTTATTAACGGTCCTTTACCTGTATCTAAGAGTACACGATCTATGTCGCGTAATGGTTGTATTTCATCTAAAAACTCCGTAATTTCTGCCTTGGCTGAAGGCTTATCCTCCATTTTCACAATTTTTATACCATGTAAATTGCTCGCGATTTCAGGATTTCCATCCACACAAATCAATACTCTTTCTCTCCCCAATTTGGCCACAAAATAACCGAACTCAATTAGTACATTACCCCTGACTGTAAAAACGTTTTCGTCACCGCGAATTACTTCGTCATCCTCACCAAAAACAAATATTGCCGCCCCATGGTTTTCCGCCGCTTTTTGTACAGACTCAAAAATAAACTTACCTGGCCCAAAAACGTTTAAGTCTTTCCAAGTTATTGGTATGTGTTTACGGTCTACCGCAATCCATTTGCTAATTTCTTTAGCAACCGGCAATGATTCCGTAGAACTACCTATAAAAACCTTCAATTTATTTTCGCTCATTCGATTCCCCTTGTGTTAAAATTGTTTCCAAACTTAGCTCCAACTTTTATAACGCCAATCCATAACTTTAACAAAAACTCTCGCCAAAACCCCCCAAGACCACCCCAACAAAGGGGCGGCCAGGGGAGACACTTCACAAATTAATCCGCGCCCGCGCACTCAAATGCAGTTATAGTTCCCAAAGGGTTCCTAGCCCCGAAACGGACTGTAGTAGTAGCGTTCTGCGTATCCCGACAATGCGAGACTGTTACCTCACCAGAAGCTACTGAACAAGAATGGCCCGCAGGGCAAACAATGCTGGTCTCTCCCCCAAAACCTTCCGCCCCCTCAACCTCAGCGGTCTTCCAACTTCTCGCAGTCACATCAGTCGTAATTGAACTACCCACTTGGGTCGCCACACCCATGAACGTCGCAATACTAGCCGCAGCGTTCGACGCAGTCGACTTCCGAGAATCCCGGATATAATTGTTATACAGCGGTATGGCCACCGCCGCCAGTATGAGTACTATCACCGCTACAACGATGACTTCAACAAGGGTGAATCCCTTATTGTTTTTGATTTGCTTAAACATATTAAGCCTCCTTTAGAAAGGTTTTTTGTTTGTTTATTTTACTGCTACATACCGCACTCGCGGTAC
>JAITUN010000310.1 GCA_031286285.1 Bacteroidales bacterium
TGTGTACAACATCATTGTCTCCTTAAATTTATTTGAAAAATTATATCATATTTATCAATAAGAAAATGAACTTTTTTTACCATTTTTACCGGTCAATTAAGACAACCAATAGCTCTTTCACAAATAATTTTTATGGTATTTGTATTGATTTCCACTTCATTGTACCGAAGACACAAATTGAGTTTATTATTAACTGTGATGATATCTACTGTTAATAAATTCGCCGGAAATGCAGGTCCAATAAATTGAATATCAAGGATATTGAAGTTTCTATATTCACAAATATTATACCTTCCCAAGTTTGAAATTCCCAAACCTTTATTTTCTGTCTGCTCTCCCATTAATTCGGCAAGTTTTTTTGAGACATGGTGATCAAAATCGCCATAAGCGGCATACATAGTTGATTCAATTAAGTCTCTGTCAAATACATTCATAAAATGAACCGCCAAATGTTTATTTTTTGCATTTTTCAACTTATCCTGTAATAATGACCTTATTTCATTTGCATTTGATATAAAATCATTTGAACGATTTAGCTGCGCCTTTACCGATATTCCTGTGACAAAATTTCCCATGCATTCATTAGGTTCAGACACTAATTCATTTCGGATATTTGCGGCAACTCCAAGACGAATTTCGCTGCAGTTTAATGCTTCCATTGCGGCTACAGAAAATGCTGAAGCGATAATATCGTTTATTGTAAAACCGTTTAATTTACTTTTTTCCATTATTTTTTGTAAATTCTCGCCTTCGATAGAAGCCATATACAAGTTTGATATATATTTATTGCGGTATTGTGTAAAAAATGTCCGGTAGTCCGTTTCAGAAAATTGCCTCCGGCTTTTTTTCCATTCCTCATTAAGGTTTTTTGCGAACGATTCCACCCCTGAATCCAGAAGAACTGTTTCCTTGAAATATTTGTCAGCCGCCTCAAATGGCGGTAATTGTGGTTTTATATCTATTCGATTATCCAATGCCAATAAAAAATCTTTAACCAGATTTAAATAACCGATACCATCGCCGATTATATGATGCCCCAAAAAAATTATTTCAGTATTTTCGTCTTTTATTACGCAAATCCTGAGTAAAGAACCATTCAGAAAATCAAACGGAATACTGTCTGCTCTTTTATACCATGCTTGCCAGTCCATTTCATCTGATTTATAGTATTCAATGTTTATTAATCTGTCTTTTTTGACAAACCAGGCATTATTATCATTGTCTATCTCTATTGAATAGCCTAACAATGGATGCCTAATACATACCTTTTTTACAGCTTCCTCGATTTTTTCTTTTTCTAAAGGCGTATCAATAATTGCTCTAAAACACACATTTATATTGGGCGAGCGCAGATAAAGCCTTTCACTTTGAATAGGGTATTTTTTCATTTTTTCCTCCGTTGTTAAAATATACCTACCGTTAAGTATATAACATCTTAAAAAAAAGTCAAGTCCTTTTATCCGATCTTATGCGAAAATTCCATGCATAAACTGATGTACAAGCTGTTTTACGGTTTTTTCGTTAAAAACCTGCCCAGTAATACCGCTGTAGTAAAGGCTGATATACGAATTTATCGTTCCGATAAATGTCCACGCAAGTGTTTTACTTTTGCCTTTAAGATTGCCATGAACCGCGCCCATTTTCTTAAACATACTGTCAATGATGTCAAACTGCTTAAAATGGTATTTTTCTACAACTTTGAAGACTGTTGATGAACGAGGCATAGACCAATTTGCCAATGTAATTCTGTAAAAAGCCTCATTTGCCTTTGCAAAGGAAAAATAGGCGCTCGTTACTCTAGTCAAGGTCGGGTAAATATCCTCAAAATAGTCTTCTGTGTTTGGTTTATATTCAATATTTTTAGTGATTACAGCGTTTAATTGGTTGTAATAGGATTGGGAAACAGCTTCAAATACCCCTTCTTTGCTTCCAAAATAATAGTACAAAGTTGGCTTGGTAATACCGGAGGCTTCTGTAAGTTCACTGACTGATACACCTTCATATCCTTTTGCCGAGAATAGCGCAAGAGCCTTGGAAATAATTGTCTCCCTTATATTGCTTTTATCATCCACATAAAAAGTCTATACCGTTCGGTATATCGTGTCAATACCTTCATTTCAATATCAGTTCAAAATCATGTTTATTCAATTCCTTTCCAAGCTTCTGACATTTTCCCTCCTATACAATTCTTAATGTGTGAGACAATTTTATTGTTTTCTTAAAGGGAATAGGTAAATATGGGTGAACTGGCTATTTCAATAGTCCATGAAATATCATCATGGATAATATTCACTTCTGCTGTTGCCCAAGCAGTGTAAGATACACCATTTTTAATCCACTCGATATCTTTAAACCCTTCTGTCATTTGCGGCTCAAATGTCCAGCTTAATCCATCAGTGGATAAACCATCGGGAATATGACTAGACCATGTGCTTATTGATCCTTCTGGAACTATTATAGTAATGCCAAAATTATATTTTAAAGGATAAAATATTACTTCCGAAGAAAAAATTGGCTCTGAAAATAATGTTACTGCTGTATTAGAATCATTCATTTCTAATTTAATATATGCATCATCGAAATAAATTCCATTTTCGGCAATAATTTCGGTATCTACGCCGGATTTCCAAAAATATATATCACTCATCAGTGATTCATGTTCCTGTTTATTATAAACCGTTGCTATAATTCTATAGTTTTGACCAATTTGTAAAATTGGAACAATAACTTTTCCGGTTTCCTTTACTCTATCCAATTGAATAGAGTGAGACTTATTTGCTTGTAAAGAAATATCTCTTATATCAGCAACTGAGGAAACAATATTGCGAGGATCATCATAATCCTCATTATCCCAATATGAAGCATGAATGAACAAGCGAACTGCATCTGATGGAATATTACTAAAGGTTAAAAGTATACCGTCTGCAACTGGTTCTGTAATAAATCCAAATTCCGCGCTTGCAGCTTGATTTTTTCCAGGATCAAGTTTACTTGTCGCACAACCAAACATAACCAAAATAAAGCTCAAAATTAAGGAAATTTTCCTTAAAGCCTTAAAACTTTGCATTATTTCACCTCCAAAATGCACAATTATATTATTTTCGGTAAAACTTGTATAGATAATAAATGAACATTTTCTGTCATTTTTCCTATGTGTTATAATTAGAGAGAGCCGGTTTCCCTACTCTCTCTATTAATATAATTAATTAATTAATCCTGCTCTACTTCGGTATCCAGAGTTCAAGTTTACTGATTTTACAATCATTATAAACATTTGTAAAAGGACCTTTTATACATGCAACCGGAATTTTATATTCCTTTATTTCGCCTACAGCAGCGCCTTTAAACTCTATGCCATCGTTGATGCCGGAATTACAGGAATCTCCAATCCTGCCGCAACCCCAATGCATTCTACATTCTTTGTTTTTATGCACATTCTCGATAAAAATGCGTATAACGCTTTTTGGAGGCGCGGTTTTAATCTTGTCGTAATCTGTTTCTATTATTTGTCCGCCTTCGTTATATGCAGTTAAACTTATCGCTGTCTCATGCTTTAACTCAACTAGCTTAATCGGTACATACATATCCTCTTGCGCAAAGCCAAGAGCGGCTTTTACATCTTCATTATGATTTATCATCATTGACATTCTTAAACGGCCTGAATCATAGTCGTATTCAAATCCGCTAGTTTCAAGCCATTATCAATACAGTTTTTTGCGCTTTCGTATGATTCTTCATCTTCGCTTATATTCGTTGTAACAGCAAATAAGCCGCCTTCAAAATTGATAATCTCATAAGGTGCTGCATCAGCTTCAGTTACAGAATCCTCAACTGCAAAAACAAATTGACCTTTAAAAACTTGAGGACAATCTTCGCATGGCCATTTTTTATACAAGTGTGGACAGTAAGTCTGAAAAAATACCGGCTCTCCTGTAATAAAAGGCTTTTTGAAAAGATGGTTTTTACTTGGGATCATGGAGCCAAATACCTTGTCAAAAATAGTACCGGAACCATCGGGGGCGAAGATAGCGCCAAAACCGGAAACAATAGCCTTGAATGGGTAGACTTCTACAATTCGCACCTCCTGTAGTTTTTTTAGATGTCCAATTAATTCATTTTGCATATTACTAATCTCCTATACGTTTTATGTCCGCCGACTTTTCGAACTGTTGGTTTCAAACCGTTAGTTCATAACAACCCATACGGATCATTTACAAAATTTTAAATAATTAAATATGACAACTGTGTGTCATATTATAAAATAATTTAAGTAAGAAATGAACATTTTTTGTCATTATTATTTAATAGGTTTATATACTATTCCATCTATCATACACAAACAATTTTCATCCAAAAAATCTGTAAAAATAGTCATTCTTGCAGGAGCTCCGTTTTTGAAATATTCCCTAAATACATCTGCTCCTTTTCTAAAATCATCTTTATTTTTCAGATAAAATTTTAAATCTACAATATCATCTAATGTTGCATTTACAGTAGATAAAGTATTTTTTATATTTTTAAATGTTTCCCGTACTTGACTGACTATATCATCAGCATTTCCATTATTATGACCAGCATGATGAGCTAGAAAGATATAGTCTCCAGCAATTACACATGACGAACAAGTGTCATCTCCACAATGGGTTGGCATTTTTTTAAGCATATTATTTTCTCCTAATACTTTATACAATTGATTTTTACCAACAACATGAAACTTTCAAATATGTAAAAAACAATTAATAAACATTTTTTATTATTTTTTTAAAGTAATTCACTTAATATTATTATCGGCAAAACGAACAACATCACTCACATTAAATTGTTTCCCATATTATTACCCAATATCTAGTAATTCCTATTTTTTTTAGTGCTTCATATCTATGATTCCCATCATTTAATTCATATCTGTTTCCTGCACGATTAACAATCAATGGAGGCATATCCCAATTTCCCTTTTTAAAAAATATTGCAATATCATTAACACGTTTTTTGAAATATTCCTCTGAAACTTGAAATTTCATTTGTTCTTCAGGTCCACAACAACGTTCAAATCTATTAAGGTTAATCATTTCTGGAGTAAAAAAGCGGCGGGGTTTAAGTTTTAGCCCATCAGAAAAAGGTTTATTATTTCCTTCTCTACAAAGAAACAAATGTATCCATTCTTCAAGCTTATTTTCATTGGCAAAAATTATGGATGAAGTTAATGTTGGCTTATATTCCATATAAATATTTTTACACACGTAATTTTTTCTTTATTTTATAACAATCATTTATATGTACAGTTTGATGTCTTGTTATTGGCATCATTATTAATCCCAATATATTTTTCTTACCCCAAAAATCCAATAATCCCAATGATTTTGGATCATTTATTACACCGCCATTATTTTTTATATTTTCAAGTTGTTCCTTCTTTACCTTTATTTTCAT
>JAITUN010000264.1 GCA_031286285.1 Bacteroidales bacterium
GCCGCCGTACCAATTAGAATCCCAACCTCTGATAATTCCCAGCCGTAAACCTACCGGATTAACTTTTTGACCCATACTTATTCAATATTATTTTCTAAATTTGTTTTTGATTTATCTTCTAAAATGATAGTGATGTGATTGGAGCGTTTTCTAATACGGTTGGCGCGTCCTTGAGGAGCGGTGCGCAATCTTTTTAATATCCTTCCACTATCAACCCATATATATTTAATGTATAGCTGAGCGTCTTCAATACGTTGACCCTCATTTTTAACCTGCCAGTTTGCTACAGCAGATTTTAATAACTTTAACAATTTTTCTGCTGATTCTCTGCGACTGTATTTCAACACATTCATTGCATAGTCAACATCTTTGCCGCGTATTACGTCTGCCATGATTCTTGTTTTACGCGGTGATGTTGGATTATCATTTAGTCGAGCCATATACACATTTTTCTTGGCTTCTTTTCGTGCTTCTGCCGCTAATCGTTTTCTTGCTCCCATTTTATTTATAATTTTTTTTAATAAACAACTTGATTTACAATCCCATTCATCAAAATCTTACCAAATACAACTCTCTCTTAAATGGGGCGGCAAAAATAGATTTTTTTTTATACAAAAATCAATATATAAAATATTTTTGTTTTCAGTTTGTTTTCAGAACGAGACACGTAGAACAGATAGAAAAAACGGAGATTATTATTATTTAGTTTTTATAAAATGATAAATTGCTTCCCCTTCGATATCAATCTTATTATCATAATTATACAATATTTTTGGGGCATAAACTCCTTCTTCCCATTTTACATTTCCAACTAAAAGAAATACCTCATCCCATAACTCTGCATCTATAAATTTTTGTAAAGTTTTTTTTCCGCCTTCAACTATGAGCGATTGGGTATTTTGCTCGTAGAGTTGAAATAAAACCTCTTCAATATTTCCATATAAATATGAAAACGAATTATTGATGTTTTCATGTTTTCGTTCATCGCACCACACAAAGCGCCGAGGTTGGTTTGAACCATACAAACGGTTTGTCAACTGGGGATTGTCGTTTTTTAAAGTATTGTATCCTACTAAGATAGCTTGTTCTTCGTTGCGAAGTTTATGCGCCCAAACCCGTAAAGCTTCGTTTGTTATCCAATATTTCTTTGAAGTGGTGTTGCACGCAACGTCTCTACGGTCACATTTCAGAATATCCATAAATCCGTTTTTGGTTTGCGCCCATTTGAGGATAATATAGGGGCGTTTTTTTGTGTGGAAAGTATTGAATCTTCTATTCAAATTTAAACACTCCTTATACAGCACATTTTCAACAACTTCTATTCCAGCATCTCGTAAAATCTTAATACCTTTTCCCCTGACTTTTTCATTGGGATCTTGCATTCCAATCACAACTTTGGGAATATGTTTTTCAATAATCAAAGATGTACAAGGAGGTGTTTTCCCAAAATGAGCGCAAGGTTCTAAGTTAACGTAAAGCGTCGATTCTTTGAGAAGTTCTTGATTTTCAACAGCATTAACCGCATTTACTTCGGCATGAGGCGAACCATAATGTTGGTGAAAGCCTTCTCCAATAATATGTTCATTATACACAATTACAGCTCCAACCAAAGGATTAGGTTGTACTTTTCCAAGCCCCAACGCAGCTAATTGAAGTGTACGGCTTATCCAAAATTCTTCTGCAATCATCTTTTTATGAAATAAGACAAGGGTTGTATTTGTCTATCAAAATGAAAAAATTGAACTGTATAAATTTCGTCTGTATAATCGTTAATGGTTGCATAGCAGCGGTCTCTGTTATATTCTTGATATATTTCATCAACTAAATCTCCATCCTCATATAGAGAACCTGTATCTATTAGATGATAAAGTTTTAAAGTAGTCGTTTGATTATCAATATCTGTAATTGAAATAATTTTAAAGAAATTTTGTAATATTGAATCTTTGTCCGATTGTGAAATTTTTGAAAGAAACATTTCATAATTTCGTTCTCTAAATTCTGATAACATGTTAATTAACAATGTTGTATCATAATCTAAAATGAGGTTTTTTTGGAAATCGTATAAAGAAAAACTGCGAGGTCCTGCTTTCTCAACAAAGAAAGTGTTATTCGGATTTTCTATATCAATAAATGAAGCAGTTTGAATTCGAGTGAGTTTTGTGCCAAAGATACGAGGAGAAAACCAATCTATAGGGTTTGGTGAAAAGAGAGGGGTTACAAATCCTCTAAATCCTGGCTTGTAAATAATATAGGGTTCAGACATACCCTGTAATAACGCATACGAACCTAAATTTGTCTGTGTCGCATCCCCCAAAAAATAAGTTTTTATTAGCCGCTCTTTTATAAAAAAGGAATATCCAAACAATTGAAATAGTGGTTGTTTTGCATAAACTTCTACTTTCGTTGAACTTACAGCAAGCATATCAATAACACTCTGTTGAGCAGGCTTAGCTACAGGTTGTAAAACTTGAAGTGAATTTAATGTAATAATCAAATCTTTTATTTTAAATACTGATCCCGGTCGTTGATTGTTTACTATCCATCCTTGCTCAGTTTTAGATAATAAAACTTGATTTTCATACATGTCCGCTATAAAAATTCTTGTAATAGTAGAAGTATCACTAATAGCAAAAACTGTTGATAATTTCAGAGAATTTTCAGATTTTTTAAAATCTACTTTCTTATAAACAATTACAGTAATTGATAAGATAGCTAATAATAAAGCTACAATAAAATATACTTTTTGTCTTTTCATATAATGATGATTTATTTTTTGGGCGGCAAATGTACATCATTTTTACAATTCTCATTTTCCATATTTTCGCCCTGTTTTACTCTATTTTCGAGTATATTTCAAAAAAAATACTCGAAAATAGTGATATTTCATATAATTTTTATAAAAAAACAACTCATATCGTAAAAAAACAAAAATTTTCTCTTTTTTTGCATCTGGATTTTTAGTTTTTGAATCAAAAAAATTGAACAATGAAAAAAATTACGATTATCTTTATTTCTGTTTTTATTTTATTACCGCAATTGGCTAATGCTCAGGCAAATCAACCTGTTCCGATGAAGCCTAGAACATCGCCTGCCGCCGGGAATCAAACCATTTACAATATCAAAGGCGACTTTACAATGATTGGAAATACTAACGTTACTTTGGTCACTTACGGCGATAATACCAATAATAATAGTGCCAACATGAGGTATGTGAATATTGATAATACTCTCTATCCCGACTTGCTCAACTCCTCCTCTGCCACTTTGCGGTTTTCTACCGATGGCGGTGCGGCAAACCCCAATTGTTCGCAAGTGCTCTTTGCCGGCCTCTATTGGACAGGCCGTCCTTACGTTTCCGGTTCCCCTAATAATTCCCAAACTCTTACCATAAAAAAACAAGTACCGGCTGATGCTCCTGTTTATATAGATTCAACGATTCTCCAACTTAGAAATGGCGTTCCTGTGCCTCCATCTCCTTTTTCTATGACAGTTACTGTGGAAGGAGGAAACCCTAGAACGGTCTATTATCACTTTGGAACGGGTAATACGGCAATCGTGTTTCGCTTTAACCCCTCAGGCGCCACTCCTATTTCCGTGAGTACTACCGGTAGAAACGGAACATTCACCACAATTCCCGGACAAACGGCGATGTCGCCACAGCCCGCCAACAGCATCGGTTACAATTTTACACCCTATACTTTTTCTTATCAAGGTTTAAGTTGGACGGTTTCAGCATTGCTGAAACACTCCTCAGGAAATAATACAGATGTTAACTTTCCTTATGCAAAAGTATACGTATCAGGCAGTTATCTCGGCATGGTGGATGTTATTACCGCTTATCGAAAAGATATTGTAAAGTTGAGACACGAGAGCGATGATCATTACCACGAGATTCAGGCTTCTTCTAACAACTTTACACAAAATATTTTATATCCGTTAAATGGAAGTTCAAGTGACATCTACGTGGCTTATGCAGATATTACTGAATATGTGCAAAGCAATGGTGAAGGAGCCTATTATGTGGCAGATATGGCGCTTAATCAAGGAATGGGAGATGCTATGGGGATCTTCGGAGGATGGGGATTGGTGGTTATTTACGAAAACGACTTGATGAAGTGGCGCAATATTACCGTTTTTGACGGTTTTGGATATATCTCAACCGGAAACCCAAACTACGGAGACCTCACACTTTCAGGTTTTAACGCCGTGCAACAAGGACCGGTTGGGATTAAACTCGGAGTAATGGCTGGAGAAGGTGATGTGGGAATGACCGGAGACAGGCTGGGTATCCGTCAATTGAACAGCACTGCGTTTACCTATTTAAGCCACCCCAATAATGTCAATACCAATTTCTTTAACTCATCTATTTATTCTTTTGTGAATGGCGTGCAATCGCCCAGAAATCCAAACCTCAAAAACAACACAGGGATAGATATCGCAATGATGGAGGTTCCAAACGCTACCAAACAGCACATTACCAATAATCAAACAAGCACCACATTCAGATATGAGACCGGCGGAGATATGTATGTGATCTTCAATCTCACCATCTCTATTGATGCCTACGTGCCGGAACCGGTAACGGAAAATGTAATCTATGCGTTGGAGGACAAAGCCGGAAATCCCATTTTACCCGATGCGGAAGGAAATTATACGGTTCATCCGGGAGATAAAATTCAGTATGCGTTGCAAGTAAAAAACAGAGGGACAGAGGGGATCAACAATATGAAGATAGAACTTCCCATCCCTTATACTACCGAGTTTGTGAGCGCAATTGCCATCCCATATAACGGTTTTGTTACCCAACAACCTGTTTATGACAATTCGGACGGAGCAACAGGTTTTATCAGATGGAACGTCGGGAATGTTCCTGTTCCCGAAAATCCAGACCACGTGTTTGCCGAGTTGCTGTTTGAACTGAAAGTAACTGAGGATTGCGATGTGTTGGTGGGTGGCGGCAGTTGCGACCCCACCGTAATTATTGACGGCACAGTGAGCGGCGTGGGCGCCATCACCGGAATTGAATTTGACGGAATGCGATTCGTTTACGGTTATCAGGAAGGGGAGTGTGTAAATGTTCCTTTACATACGCCGCCTGCCATAAAGATTCTTGCCGCTTCCGAATGTGGCGAGGCAACCGAATCCCGAACCATCTCTGTTTGTCTCCCATCAAGCGCAACTACCGTGCCTTACGAGGCGATTGCTCAGCATTTCCAAAAAGGAGCCCGCTTTTACGACATCATCAATTTGGAAACCGGAAAACCGATAGCCACCTCTGTGGAATACACGCAAGCAACCAACTTCCCGACAACAAAAGGCGCCACCTATTACGCGGTGCCGGCAAGTTTGAGCACCACGTGCTTTTGGGTGTTTACCATTGATGTACTGCCTGTCCCCTCATTTGAATTTGTATCTGAAGGTGCGATCTGTGTTGGCGACAGCATAAATCTGAAAACATTAATATCCAATATCCAACCTGAAAACAGCGCCCTCCACTTTTACAGCAATTCTGCAGCAACGATGCTCATAGATTCGATAGTAAAACCTGCAACGAATACAACCTACTATGCAAGAACGCAAACCTCAATGGGATACGGATGTATTAGTTCGGTTATCCCCATCTCTGTTTTTGTAAAAAATAGCGCCACCGCAAGTATGATTATTGCCGATGATTTAACGCTTTGCTCAGAAAATGAGGTCATTTTATACGCCTCTGCAAATACGGCAATTACAAATCCGCAGTTTACCTGGTACAGCAGCCAAACTTCAACCGAACCTTTAGAGTTCGGAGCCCAATTTAATGCCGGTGTAATTGAAGTGAGTACAAACAAAGACACTGTTTTTTACGTATCCGTAACCGGAGACAACTATTGCGAAAATATTACCGGAAATCGTAAAGCGGTAACCGTAAAACTCTACCCGCTCCCGACATTAACCTTGACTACAAATAGAAACTACTTGTGCGGATACCAAAACTTTGAAATCTTTCCCGAATTTGAAGTAGGGAGCGACCTGTCGGTAATCAGTTATTACCAATGGAGTTGGAAAGATCTTGCTACCAATAATTTCCAGCCTGCAAGCGGATCCCCTTCCGGAACGATTGCAAAGGAATATTTTGGAAATATTATTGAAAATGAATATATTTACACCCCCTCTGACAAAGACTTTGATATGGATTCTGTTGTGTTGATGTTGGAGGTGGTTACGATGTGCGGCGTGGCAACAGATGTCATTATTCTCTATACCGGCGTGGGAGCGCCTGACGCCATTATGGAGATTGTGGAACAGCCGAGGGAACCCCAATACCCTTGTGTTGATACCTGTTACGTTATCAAAATTACAGAAAACGGACAAGGAGGTTTGACAGATATTGTGGTGGCTTTTAACGATTGGAAATCAACGCTTATCAATGTGATCAAAGCAGAATATCTGTTTCCCATAGAAGGAGAGAATCCGGAGGACAGATGGAAGGAGATGGAGTTGAACAAGGCGATGATGTACTTTTCCGCCGCAATTCCTGAGGAAGATGAGATTGTGCTGCAAACCGGAGAATCTATGTTGGTGCGTTT
>JAITUN010000323.1 GCA_031286285.1 Bacteroidales bacterium
GACGGAACAACCACAAGGGCAACCATTTATGACTTTACTTATACCGATGTTGATTTGGTATTGGCAACCATCAAAGCGGTAAGACCGGGAACCTATCCCTATACGATTTCCATTTTCGATGGCGACAAATTGTTGGTTAAGAGCAACACCGCCAACTTAACGGTAAATCCGCTTACGCTCACTGCAAAAGATGTTACCTTAACCGCCGGAGTGGCAGAATCCAATGTTGATATTATCAGCGGCATCATCTCCGGCGCTTATGTGGAAGACTACTTATCCGCGGTGATCGAAGTAACCGGCAACCCCGTACTAAAAAATGTAACGCATACCGTTCTCGGAACCATCAATTTCACTTACAATGGTACAGACAAGACCACGGCAACCATTTTCCCCTTTACCTACGTTGACCTGCCGTTTATTTTGGCAACCATCACCGCCGACAACGCCGACACTTATACCTATAAGATAACGCTTCTCAATGGCACTACGGTAGTGGGCGAAAGCAATTCAGCCACTTTGTTGGTGAACGAAAAGCCCACTCCGACCTTTACCGGCATCACTACCGAGTACTGTTCCGGCGCAACGATTCCGGCACTGCCGACCGAATCGGACAACGGCATTTTCGGTACCTGGTCGCCTCCTATTAACAACACGGCAACCACCGAATATACGTTCACGCCAAATTCAGGACAAATTGCCAACACCGCGACTATTACGATTACTATCGTGCCAAATGTTACGCCGACCTTTATAAACCTTGTTACCGAATACTGTTCCGGTTCCTTAACACCGGCGCTGCCCACCAAGTCCGACAACGACATTACCGGCACGTGGTCGCCCGAAATGAGCAATACAGAAACGAAGGAATATACGTTCACGCCAAATTCAGGACAATGTGCGAACACTACTACGGTTACCATTACTATTACTCCTATGGTAACACCGATCTTCACCGGCATTGTTACCGATTACTATGCAGGTGAGGCTATTCCGGAGTTGCCGACCGAATCGGACAACGGCGTTTTCGGTACTTGGACACCCGCCATTAACAATATGGCAACCACCACTTATACGTTTATGCCATATTCAGGACAATGTGCGTTCCCAACCACAATAACGATCACCGTCATTGCCAACTATACCATTACCGCCACTGCCGGCGCTAACGGCTACATTGACCCTGTGGGAATCATCCCTGTTAACCCCGGTGAAAACCAGCCCTTCACCTTTGCCGCAAACACCGGCTACGAAATTGACCAAGTGTTTGTGGACGGCGCACCGCGTTCCGACTTGATTGCCGCCGGCGCTTACACCTTCTTAGACGTAAAAGAGAACCACACCATCGCAGTAACTTTCAAATCGCTCACACCGGGACTTTGCCCCGATCAGGTTTACGACGCCATAAACAACATCGTGTATAACGTGGTAGAAGTTGCCGGACTTTGCTGGACAAAAGAGAACCTGCGTGGCACGAAATACCCCGATGGCAGTGAGATTCCGTTTGCAAAACCCTACCTCTATATGGGAAATCCTGTAGATGTGGAGGTGTTCGGGTTGCTCTACGATTATCTATCGGCTACCTTAATACAGGATGAATATGTTCATCTATTGACCTGCGCTGCCCAAGGGATTTGTCCCACCGGCTGGCATATACCCACAATGGAAGAGTGGAACTTGTTGAAGAACTATGAAGCCGCGCAACTGATGAGCACGCAATACTGGCTTGATCCTCCGGGACCCGGCAGTGATGACTTCGGTTTCACGGCGCACCCCGCAGGTTTCTACAACGGTGTAGTAAACAGATTTGAAGCCCTGTACGGCTTCACCGGTTGGTGGGCAAGCGCCGCCCCGGTTGGCGAGAGCGCCCACTACTACTCCCTCTACTACTACTGCTCCGCCCTCCAAGACGAACTGATGAAGAGAAGCAACGGGCTGAGTGTAAGGTGTGTGAAGGACTATTAGAGAGATGGGTTTCAATTGCATTTTTAAATTGCAATTGAACAATTACTGCGATAATCTGCAGATATTTTCATAAATCATTGCCATTAATAGATTTATTATGCTTTCTCGCATTCAAGCTTTTCAAAAACTCTTGGACATCATGGATGAATTGCGCTCAAAATGTCCTTGGGATAGCAAACAAACTTTTGATTCTCTTCGGTATTTAACTATTGAAGAAACTTATGAATTGTCGGATGCCATCATTGACAAGAAATATGCTGATATTGGAAAAGAATTGGGTGATTTGTTATTACATATTGTTTTTTATGCAAAATTGGGAGAGGAGCAAAATCTTTTTAACATTCAAACGGTGATTGATGGTATTTGCGAAAAGTTGATTCGCCGCCACCCTCATATTTTTGGCGAAATTAAAGTAAACTCAGTGGATGAAGTAAAAGAAAATTGGGAGAAAATAAAACTCAAAGAGGGGAGTACATCAGTGTTGGGAGGTGTGCCCAACTCATTGCCTGCCATGGTGAAAGCATATCGTATTCAGGAAAAAGCTCGGGGAGTGGGTTTCGATTGGGAAAATACGGAACAGGTGTGGGAAAAAGTACAGGAAGAACTGTCTGAATTTAACTGTGAAAGAGAGCGAAACTCCGAAAAAATGGAGGAGGAGTTCGGAGATATTTTATTTGCATTGATAAATTACGCCCGTTTTGTGAATATTAACCCTGAAGATGCTTTGGAAAAAACCAATAGAAAGTTTATCAAGCGTTTCAATTTTATAGAACAAAAAGCAAAGGAAGCAGGCAAATCGCTATCAGATATGACTTTAGAGGATATGGATAAATTTTGGCAACAGGCGAAACTACATCTCAATTTTCCCCAATAGTTTCTGTTTTAACACTGTTGGTGAAACATCTTGAAGGAGTCTCCCATAAATGGAAATGGCTATTTTTCCGGTTTGTTCCGAAACGACTACTGCAATAGAATCTGTTTCAGTTGTAATCCCAACGGCCGATCGGTGTCGCAAACCGACTTCCGGAGGCAACATTTCCGACTTTGAGACAGGTAATATACAGCGTGCGGCAGCAATGCGGTGTTTTTTGATGATAAGGGCTCCATCGTGCAACGGGCTGTTCTTGAAAAAGATATTTTCAATGAGTTCTCTTGATACAAAAGCATCTATCTGCTCTCCGGTTTCAATAACTTCACTTAAAGGATTTTTTCTTGCTACAACAATCAGTGCGCCGGTTCGGGAAGCAGACATTCTTTTACAAGCACGAACTATGGCATCAATATCATCCTCAATATTTTCATCTTTACTGGTTCTGGCAAACCATTTAAAAAACTTTCTGTTTCCAAGCATATATAGGAACTTCCTGATTTCAGGTTGGAATATTATTACTAACAGAATTACTCCCACCTGAATAATTTGACCTAAAATTTCAGAAAGAATAGTAAGTTGAAAAATGGAGACTACTTTCCAAAGCACATATACCAAAATTAACCCTGTGATAATTCGTGTTGCAGTAGTGCCACGCAGCCAACGCAACAGAAAAAAGATAACAATTATTACTAAAAGAATATCAATAATATTGGTAAAATTTTGGGAAATGTAATTGAGAAAAGGCATAATGTTAGTGGTTAGTTGTTAATAAGAGTATTGCTGTATAGATCATAAACATTAAACATTAAATTTTGAACTATATTGTTGAAAGCAGCTTCTACATAGTGGTTCGTAGGCATCTTTCTCACCAAGGAGTACCTGTTTTTCGCCGGCAACAATACGATGAGAGTAGTGAGCTAAATCGCCACAACGAGTACATATTGCATGTACTTTTGATACATATTCGGCAATTGCCATCAGTTTGGGCATTGGTCCGAAAGGGTTTCCCAAGTAGTCCATATCCAAGCCGGCTACAATTACTCTGATTCCTGTGTTTGCCAATTGGTTACACACATTCACAATTCCTTCGTCTAAAAACTGCACTTCATCAATACCCACTACTTCAACAGTTTCCATTGTAACATAGAGTAAAATTTCGGCGGCGTTGTGTACAGGAGTGGAGGGTAGAGATGTAGCATCGTGCGATACCATCTCTGTTTCGGCATACCGCGTATCTATTGCAGGCTTAAAGAGTTCTATTTTTTGTTTGGCAAAATGCGCACGCCGGATACGACGAATCAATTCTTCAGTTTTTCCGGAAAACATGGAACCGCAAATAATTTCAATCCATCCTCTTTTATTAGAGCGATTGGCTTTAGTCTCTAAAAACATAATATTTAATAGTTAATGGTTAATTATTTAAATTAATTACTTGCGCTGCATTTTCAATAGTAGAAACTCTATGAGAGATAATAATTACCGTACGACCTTTCATCAGTTCATCAATGGCTTCATGAACTTTTTTTCCAGATTCAATATCCAATGCGCTGGTGGCTTCATCTAAAATAAGGATTGGAGCGTTACGCAAAATAGCACGGGCAATACTTAGTCGCTGACGTTGACCGCCTGAAAGCGATAATCCTCTATCACTTAAAACAGTATCAAACTGGTTAGGGAGCATTTCAATAAAATCTAAGGCATTTGCTGCTTTTGCAGCTTCTTTTACTTTTTCAAAAGGAACATTGGGTAGTCCGTAGGCGATATTATTGAAGATGGTATCGTTAAACAATACAATATCTTGAGTTACCAATGCGAACAAACTGCGTAAATCATCAATTACATACTCTTTAATATTGATGCCGTCAATATATATTTCCCCTGAGGTTACATCGTAAAATCTTGGCAATAAGTCAATTAGTGTGCTTTTTCCCAAGCCGGAGGCTCCAACAATGGCACACGTTTTCCCTTTTTTTATTATAAACGACATGTTATCAATAACTTTTACATCCTTATTATAAGAAAAAGAGACTTCCCTATATTCAATTTTATCTTTGAAATCTTTCACAGCAATAGCATTTTCTGCTTGAACTATCTTTTCATCAGCCTGCAAAACCTCTTCAACTCTTTCTAGAACGGCATTTCCTCTTCTATAATTGGCAAAGGCAGCTGCTAAATTTTTTGCAGGATTTATTATTTGTGTACAGAGTGCGATATACACAATAAAAAGGGATGCTGATAAATTTCCTGTTCCGCTAACTACTTGCCAACCACCAAAAACAAGAATAATCATTAATACAGTTATTCCCAAAAACTCACTTAACGGTGAAGCAAGGTCAACATTCCACAAAATATGTTTGAACAGTTTGGAGTATCTTTTATTCTCTTTATCAAAAACTTCTGAGGCATGTTGTTGTGCATTAAACCCTTTTATTATACGTAAACCTGATAGAGATTCTTCAAGGTGAGAAAACAGCCTCCCCATCCCTTCTTTTAATGCTACCGATTTTTTTCTTAATTTTCTTGTTGCAAGAGAAATAAAAAAACCCGCAAATGGAATGAGTAAAATTGTAAAAAGAGTTAATTTATAATCTATTAATAAAAGTGTTAATAGAAAGAGTAAAATAGTGATGGGGTCAGCAAGAAACTGCTGAAATGATTTCAGCAAGGTGTTTTCCAATTCCTGTACATCGTTTACTGCTCGTGAAACTACATCGCCCCGTTTCTTTTGAGAAAAATAGGAGAGTGGTAAAATGGTAATGCGTTCGTAGATTTCGTTTCTAATCTTTTGAATAAATCTACTTTTTATTGTTGCCATCAACCATGATGAAAGAATTATGAATAAGTTTTTTAAAATAAAAAAACCAACAACCAAAACAATCATTAGTGTCATAGATGTTGTTAGTATTTGTGTGTCGATGATTTTAGATAATATTGATAAAAAAAATGAACTTAGAGGGCTCAAATTATCTAAATTACCGGCAAAGAGTAATGTAATAAATGGTTCTAATAAAAACAAAGACAGGATAGAAAAAAACGCGGCAAGCATGTTACATAGTACAATAACACAAAGTCTTAATTTGTAATTTTTTATTCTTGAAAACAACGATTTTTTTTTGTACATGACATACTAATTAATAGACTTTTTTACTTATGCTGCATCAAACTTATTAACTCTTTTACTATGCTTTGATGTTCATTTGATACCCTTGTGAGAGGAAGACGCAAATGATATCCCATCCTATTTTGCATTGATAAAAAGCATTTTATACCGCTCGGACTTCCTTCTTTAAAACATGCCTGAATAATATCTAAAAGTTGATAATGTAAAATGGCAGCTTCATCAAACTTCCTTTCTTGGGCTAAATGAACCATCTTTGCCATTTCAGCAGTGAAAGCATTTCCTACTGTAGAAATTACGCCATCCACACCCACTGCAAGGAGTGGCAATGTAATTGCATCATCTCCTGAAATAACCAAGAAATTTTTCGGTTTATTCTTCACGATAGTCATAATTTGAGTCATTATTCCCGAAGCTTCTTTGATGCCAATGATATTATCATTTTCTGCCAATTTTAAAGTGGTACTTGCTTCCATGTTACAGCTTGTTCGTCCCCCTACATTATACAAAAGAACAGGCAGTGGGGCATGTTTTGCCAACTCTTGATAATGTTCAAAAAGTCCGGTTTGGGAGGGTTTGTTGTAATAAGGGGAAACCGATAAAATAGCTTTTACTCCAGAAAAGTCGAAACTATTAAATTGTTGAATAATTGTATGAGTGCAGGGACCTCCCATGCCTACAACAACAGGAACACGGTTTTCATTTACTGTAACAATTGTTCGAACAATTTTGTGCTTCTCTTCATCGCTAAGGGTGGGGTTTTCTCCAGTAGTTCCAAGCGCTACCAAATAGTCAACACCATTATCAATGAGATGATTCACTAATTTTTCTAAATTTAAGTAATCTACTTCGCCGTTTTGTGCAAAAGGAGTAACCATGGCTACTCCCAAGCCTTTTAATGAGTGTAACAAATTCATTTTCCTGTTAATTTGAGTAAATAATTATGAATGATTTTTAAAAGCTGAAGTTCATTTATTTCGGCTTCATCTTTTATATAAATATCGTATAAATCCTGAGCATATTCATTGGATCCTATCAAAAGTTTAGCTTTAGTAGTGGACAGAATATATCTTAAGGGCGGCAAATCATTTCGGGAAAAATCAACAAGAATATCAAATTCTTTCTCTTGAAAATCATTTAATTGAACAAAATCAGGTTTTCCATACCAATTTAAATCTTTCTTTGAAAAAAAATCTGCTGACAGTTGTTGCAAACAATAATAGGGAACTTTCCTTTCATCAATATATCCCATTAGCCATACAATTCTTTTAGGGGAATGCAACTTGGAAAACAGAGAGTAAATGTTTTTATAGGATTCTTCATCAATAATTTGGCAAAGCAAACCCATAGTTTTTACTTGTTCTAAAGATACTATTTTTTTTTCTCTATATGTATGATGCTTTTTCAGACAACGTATAAATAGATTCTTTTTGAAATAATTAACCATACAAAATCACATATTTTAAGCCCACAAAAATATTAAAATTTACAGAAAAAAAATAATGATTACTTTGCAAGCACAATTATAAAAAAAATGTTTTATGAATTATTATGAAATTATAGTTACTTTTTCTGAAGTTTCTCCATGGAAAGAGATTTTCGTCTCACTTTTAGCAGATATTGGCTGCGAAAGTTTTGCAGAGGGTGAAACCGAAGAGGTTTTATTAGCCTACATTCCTGAAAATAATTATGATGAAGGAAGAATTAAAGCTCTGTTTGACGATTACCACAAAGAAACAGTTATTCATTTTGAGATTCAAGAGATTGAACAACAGAATTGGAATGCTGTTTGGGAATCGAATTACGAGCCGGTGATGATTGCGGGTAGATGTTTTATTCGGGCGCCTTTTCACGCCCCCAACTTACAAGCAGAATATGAAATTGTGATTGAACCTAAAATGTCGTTTGGAACAGCGCACCATGAAACAACAGCGCTCATGATTGAGTTTTTATTGGAAGAGGAGCTTCAAAATAAAAGTGTGTTGGATATGGGCGCGGGTACAGGAATCCTATCCATTTTCTCTCATTTGTGTGGCGCAAAACCCGTTACTGCTATTGATAATGACGAATGGGCGTATTTGAATAATGTAGAAAATAATACGCGTAATAATGCAGAAACGATTCAGGTTTTGTTAGGAGATGCTTCACTGTTATCTGAAAATCAAAAATATGATACCATTATTGCCAATATCAATAGAAATGTTTTATTGAATGATTTAGCAGATTATAAGAGAGCGCTTAATGACAAGGGCGTCATTATTTTAAGTGGGTTTTATATAGGTGATGATTTAGAAATGATTACCCAAAAATGTAGCGAACTCGGACTAAATTTTGTTGCAGTGAAAGAGAAAAACGGTTGGTGCGCAGCAAAATTTGAATAGATATTCATGTAAACACTCGTTTTTTAAGGCGAATGTGCAGATAAAGTTTTTATCCGCGCCTCTGTCTCCAAAATCTTATTCCGAATATCAGCCGCATCTAAGAAATCTAAGTTTTTAACGGAAATCTCTAATTGCTTGCGCATCACTTTAATGTTTTTCTGTAGCTGCTCTATGTTAAGCATTTGAAACGGTTTTTCCTCTGCTGCTCTGGTCTCAATAATATCATCAAAACGGTAAATGAGATTCTTTTTCGGTGTACTCTCTTCATTTTTTTTCACAGTTTGCGGTGTAATATTATGCTTGATGTTATATGCCATCTGCTTGCTTCTTCGTCGGTTGGTTTCATCAATAGTTGCTTGCATAGATTTGGTAATTCTGTTGGCATAAAAAATAACACGACCATTAATATGTCGCGCCGCTCTTCCGGAGGTTTGCGTTAAAGAGCGCTCGTTTCGCAAAAATCCCTCTTTGTCGGCGTCCATTATCGCCACTAACGAAACTTCAGGCAGATCCAACCCTTCGCGAAGCAAGTTCACGCCCACCAACACATCAATAGATCCGGAACGCAAATCTTTAAGAATCTCAATGCGTTCCAATGTTTCTACTTCAGAATGAATATATTGTGTTCTAATTCCAATGCGGATTAAGTATCCGCTCAACTCTTCTGCCATTTTTTTTGTTAATGTGGTGACCAACACCCGTTCTCCGTGGCTAACCGTTTTGTCAATCTCATCCAACAAGTCATCCACTTGATTGTCGGCAGAGCGCACCTCAATGGGCGGGTCTAACAAGCCGGTAGGACGTACGATCTGTTCAACTACAACTCCATTCGATTTTTCTAATTCGTAATCAGCTGGTGTTGCACTCACAAAGATGGTTTGTCCAATCATCTGTTCAAACTCATGAAACTTT
>JAITUN010000048.1 GCA_031286285.1 Bacteroidales bacterium
CAAGACA
The DNA here is from genome assembly GCA_031286285.1 of Bacteroidales bacterium. GTDB lineage: Bacteria > Bacteroidota > Bacteroidia > Bacteroidales > WCHB1-69 > WRNX01. Next base: position 8 of record JAITUN010000048.1, read on the forward strand.
TCGCCGCAAGCCCGGAAGTTTCACAAATTTGGGTAGGATATGCCAAAAATTATTCATACGCCAAAGGCATCGCCTTAACAGATATTTTAGCGCAAGTAGGGTCAATCTTTACTGCATGAAACTGAATGAGTGACGGATTTGATGAGGTGGCATGTGGGGTTGGTGGTGGGTTGAGTTGTCGACAATTGAAATTCGTTTTCTCGATGATGGTAAAAGTGCCACTTGACAGGTAACATCTTAGATTTTTGACAGATAGCGTCTTCTGCCGCAAACTATTTTTAATATAAACAATCTATCAAGCTACAGGAGTGGCAGGATATTTCTTAATATCATATTGTTTTTCCGAAAGGAGCGCTATAATGTCTTTAAAAAGATTTGTGAAGTTGACGGGCGCGGTGGTAGTGGCGGTGATTTGGGTGACAGCGGCCCTGTCATGTAACAAGCGGACGACGATGGCGCCGGAGCTAACCGCGGCAGAACCGATGTCTGTCAGCCAGAACAGTAATGATACCGGCAATGACAGCGGGGATACTTTCATCGATCCAAGAGACGGTAAAAGGTATCGTACTGTGAAAATTGGGAAATTGACATGGATGGCGGAGAATTTGAATTACGCTACCGGTAGTTCTTTGTGCTATGATGATGATGAGAGTAATTGTCAGAAGTATGGTCGTCTTTATGTCTGGGATGCGGCCATGAGCGCTTGTCCGGCTGGATGGCACTTGCCTACTCGTGAAGATTGGAATAATTTGGTTGAGAATGCTGGCGGTGATGTCGCGGGTACGAAACTTAAATCGAAATCATCAGATTGGAATGGTACCGACAATTTTGGCTTTTCGGCTTTGCCCGGCGGTTACCGCCTCACCGATGGCTTTTCCGGTGCCGGTAGCAACGGCGGCTGGTGGAACGCTACGGAGTACGATGCGGGCAACGCTTGGAGACGGAGCATGCGCTCGGACGACGAGTACGTGGACGAGTACAACAAAATTATAGTACACAATTACAGCAAGGCTCTTGGCCTGTCTGTGCGTTGCGTTCGGGAGTGAGAGGTGGATACTGTGGAAAAAACTATGGATACTGAAAATTGCGCGTTATCGCTATTTGATATGCCGGACGGCAGTCTCGCAAGCGGTAAATTAGACGTAGTCCGCCGCGTGTAGCGCAACATCGGTACGCCATAAAAACTATCCGCGACGCATGGAAAATCACCCCCAAAGCTTTTTTCATAGACAAAAAAATGAGCCAGCTCCGCTACAACGCCAGCGTAATCTGGAAAGCCGACCGCATCATCAAAGAACTCCCCGAAGACCTAAGAGCACTCAAATCACGCGAGTGGATAATAATGGATCTAGGCAGAGCCTGTGAATTTTTTGGGGTTAATTTTAAAAAGAAACGGATTTTTGGGAGGTGAGTGGAAACGCGTATTAATCCCTAACTCCGCTTATTTTAGGGTGCCTATTGAAGCATCATGTTTATTATCAATGTGTTACGCAAAATTAGATGGAACACACATTTAGGCCGCCTATGAAAACGCGTAACATCTTGTAAATCAATGAATTATTAACCCGGCGGCGATTAATCTATACCTATGATTTACGTAAGTCGTTGATTTTACAAACGTTTTTGCGAAAAACAGTATCGTTTTAAACGCGTCGGGTTAATATCCAAATAGACTACCTGAATTCTGGCCCAACGACTGCACGACAGCCGTGATGTCGCCGGACAACGCAGCTGCTATTTTAAAGTAGAATGATTATATTAAATATAAATCTCGTTTATACCCCGTGAAATTTGGTGAAAAAAATAAAAATATATTTTGACATTGGAAATGCCATGATATATCTTGATATTTTATAGGTTAGGGTAGCGTATAATCTGTAACACTATCTATCCGTGATGATTGGGGGCTTTGATGGTTTATGTTGACTGAAATAATGGTGCTTTCTTCTCAAGCAGGTACGGCGGCTGATGGAATGACGCAGAGGATGATGCGTACACCACCTAGGGCCGGGAAATGATGAACCCAAGTATCATTGTGGATAGGTGGAGTTGGGGCAAGGCGCTTTCATTGCGCTGTATCTAGAAGTGAGCGCATCGGTTCGGCGCATATGATATAGCCGTAATAAGGCAACCTCAAACTCCCGCGCCGCTCCAACAAGAAATATGAAATGGCCTTAGAAAAACGACAACAATATCATCAAATACGGTAGCGGGTTTTGTAAAAAAGGTTATGAGGCTGAGCCCGTTGTGAAATTTGGTGAAAAAAATAAAATATATTTTGACATCGAAAGTGCCACAATATATTTTATAAATTGGGATAGCGTATAATTGACACTAACACTATCTGTAATGATAGGTTTTTGGGGCGGTTCTTGTTGACTGGGTGATTGGCTTGGTAAGAGAAGGTTGAATTGTAAGCGAAACGCTATTTAGCTGTTTGCTGCTTGATACAAAAACTCGCACGTTTTTTGTGTGATACGAATGGGGATTGTCATATTGATGACACAGGATAGGGTACGTGCAATACGTTGCATAAAAGAGATTCGTGATATTAACACAAGCGGCGGACTTTATACTTGGTTTGCGTGGAAACTAACAAATATCGGCGATTTGCGGTGGCGGGAAGGCTTATGTGAAAAATTAAAGTTGTGGCTTCAAGAGATCAATAAAATGAAGTTGCCTTTAAAAATTTTGATAGATGGAGCTTTTATCACTTATGAACCAAAGCCTAAGTATATTGATATCGTTTGTGCCATTGAGCACGATGATATCCGTAAATTGGGGGGTAGTGCGAAAAAGAAATTACAAGAATTGTGTAATAATATGAAAGTCTATGATGAAAAATACAACTGTGTGATTAAATTAAAAATAAGCATGAGTGGAGATGACGATGTAAAACTCTATAATGAAGCACTTGGGTGGTTTGAGCTAGATAAAGGGGATGACATAACAATATTTAGAGTATCCTCGGCACTCAAATGGGCGTAGGCAGAGTGAAAAAGATAGTACGAAGTACCATTCTTAGTTTATGGAGGTGGGGTTTTGGATTATTCTGTTAAGTGTTTAAAAAACCGGCTTGCGAATGCTCGCAAAGAAAGCGAAAAATTAAACGCACTGCGAAAGGGAAACCCTGCTGATTTCTGCGTATCACTCTGTGCGCAATCTGCATCTAACCACGTTGATGTAATCCTGAAGAGGTTGGAACAGGCTCAGATTGAGGCAAAGCGTGGTTCTAAATCCGGTATCAAAAGGGCTGTTGCAGCACCTAAAAAGGTGAAAAAGGTCGTTCACGCAGTACGGCAATCTAGAGCGGTCTCTCCTACAAAATACATTAACAGTGATATTATTTTTGACAATGTTGTTCAAGCAATGAAAGGTGTTTTCTTTGTATGTAATATAGATATCCTAAGGACAAAGCGTGGCTAATAGGTTTACATTTTTAGATCTTTTTAACAGCCTCATTGCTGCGGTAGAGGATGCATCATCCCCTAAGGGTAAGCTACTCTCCGCTAAAGAGGCGGCGTTTATATGTGATTTGTTAATAAGGTCGCGAGACGTAATTTGTCGTGAGTATACGACGATCATACGTCGCGTTAAGGAAAGGTATATGGAAAACTCGAACAGTCTATTAGATCGTCATAAATGCGCCGCTGCTTTCATGATAGCTTTTTTAAAAAAAATGGATATGGAGGACAGCAAGCAATCCATTGCAAAACTTCAAAAAGAAAAACTAGCCATTTTAGCGGGACTAACTGTTTTAGGAACGTTTATAGCAGGAGAAGCTAAGGCATGCAAAAAAAAACAGCCTTTTCTTCGTTTTTTGAAACGATATAACGGTTTTGTGTTTCCAAAAACAATTTGTGATATTAATTTGTATATCGACAATTGGGCTATAGAGCTATATTATGCACGTATTGAAAAAAAGTTATTCGTACCCTCGTTGGCTCATGAACTGTTTTATCTTGAAAGATATAACAGGTTACTCGCGGAAACATCAGCATCTACTACCAAACAATAATTTTTTATAAAAAACCAAGCAAACGCATTGAAAATAACCCCCACACCCCCAGCCCAAATACTATTTTAATCTTTACGCACAAGCATTCAAACAATAAAACTAAAACCAAGGCAACCAAATGGCATTAGGATGGAGTGAAATACGTAGTAGGGCGACTACGTTTGCTTATGAGTGGCGGAGCCATGGTTCAGAGAGGGGTGATAGCCAGACTTTTCTGAACGAGTTTTTTGAGGTGTTTGGCATCAGCCGGAAGCGTGTTGCGGTTTTTGAGCGGAAGGTCAAGACTATTGGCGGGAATGCCGGGTTTGTTGATATGCTCTGGAAAGGCGTACTGCTCATTGAGCAGAAGAGTGCCGGGAAAGATTTGGAGAAGGCGTATCGGCAGGCGACGGAATATTTTCCCGGGCT
>JAITUN010000178.1 GCA_031286285.1 Bacteroidales bacterium
ACTTTATGCGTACCGCACTGAACGAAATCCGGCAGTATCGCGGAGAAACCCCACTCAACGCCATCCAATTTATGAAATTGATGGAAGAGAAGAAAAAAGTGGTGGAACTTACCCAAAAATTAAGCGAACGCAGTGTAAACGAAGGATTCTCCGGCGGAGAGAAAAAACGTAACGAGATTTTTCAAATGGCAGTGCTGGAACCCGAATTGGCAATTTTAGATGAAACCGATTCGGGACTTGATATTGATGCCCTAAGAATTGTGGCAAACGGCGTGAATCAGTTAAAAACCAAAGAGAATGCAACTATTGTTATTACACATTACCAGAGACTGTTAGATTATATTGTTCCCGATTTTGTGCACGTGCTTTTTGATGGAAAAATTGTGAAATCGGGAACGAAAGAGTTGGCATTGGAACTCGAAGAAAAAGGATATGAGTGGATTAAAAAAGAGTATGAAAATGGCAGCTTCTAATCCATCCCCGTTTCGTTGTAAAATCAAAAATTTAGACACTTTTTTGTGGGTGTTAATGGATGACAAACATCCTGAATGGCAACAGTCACTCCAAATTTGTGAAGGTGTTACAATCTCTTCTGAAAATCGAAACAACATTTTGATTCATATCGCGGAAAATGTGACTGCTACAAAACCGATTCAAATTGTTTCAGCCATTCAAACCACTCAACCGTTAAAACTTACACGACAAATTAAAGTGGTATTAGAGAAAAACGCCTCACTTACCTTGCTCCATTGTGATGACTCTTTGGATAAGGAACGAACAGATATTCACAATTTTGTGGAGATAACTTTAGCAGAAAATGCGCGCTTGGATTATTATAAAATGGAGAACAAAGATGCCGGCTCGGTTTTGACCAACAAAATTGAAGTTCAGCAAAATAGATATTCACAGTTTTATTCCAATGTCATTACATTTAATGCAGGGAATGTCAATAATTTTTTGCATGTAAATCTGAATGAGCCTTTTGCAGATGCCCAATTAAACGGTTTATATTTGGTGGATAATAAACAGAGAATCTGCAACGAAGTAAAGGTATTTCACAATGCCCCCGATTGCACCAGCCGACAGCTTTACAAAGGGATTGTGGATGATGAAGCGACAGCGGTTTTTAACGGACATATTGTCGTTCAAAAAGATGCCCAACGCACTGCTGCCTATCAAATTAACAAAAACATTGCTCTTACTGACGAAGCGCACATTCAAACCCAGCCTTTTTTAGAGATCTATGCTGATGATGTAAAATGCAGCCACGGCGCAACGGTGGGTCAGTTAGATGAAAATGCGATGTTCTATTTACGTTCTCGCGGAATTTGTCAAAAAAATGCTCGAATGCTGTTGATGTTTGCTTTTGCCAACGAAGTCGCACAAACCGTTAAAATTCAGTCGCTCAGCGAGCGCTTATCTCAAATGATTCAGCAGCGTTTGCGTGGCGAACTCCATATCTGTTCTCAATGTGCGCTGCATTGCGAGCAGGGTAGGGAGATTAGTTTTGGGTAATTGAGATTCTTAACGCATTGTTTTTCGCTTAATTGGATTTCTGCTGGTATGAATGATATTGATTATTTTGACTCTTTCGCTTTTTATACGATAAGTAATAACAAAAGGGTATTTCCGTAAAATAATTTCTCTATAATTCATATCGTTTAAAAATCTGTTTTGTGCATTGGAATAAGGGAAAAAAGCTAATTTATCAATTTCCTTAATGATTTGAAGATGAAAGTTGACCATAGTAATAGCACCCCATTCTTGCAAAGTATAATCAAGTGCTGCTTGTAGATTTTTTTCATATCTTAAAGATACTTCAATAAAAAAATACAGGATTTTCCTTGTCTATAATTTCGTTGTCAGCCATTGATTCATATTCTTTTTATGTTCTTCGAAACTAATGAAACCTGAATTTTCGGCTGTTTGCATTTCACTACGATATTCTTCTAAAGTTATATCTTTTGGATGCGGATTAACCCAATCTATTGTCTTTTCTTTTGGTTTGTTTATAGTTGCAGTTGTCATATGACGTTTTTTTATTTGATGGCGAAAGTACATTTAATAATTGAATAGAGAATAATTATTTTCGATTTCTTATTTCACAATGAACCGCTTACTTTCTTTTTTCGGCTAAGGCTCCGCCTCAGTCGCGCTGTTTATTGCGCCACCCCTACACTCTGCCCCAGAATCGCCTTTCCATTGTATTTCAGTAACTCTTGCAATTTATCTCGGTGGATACTTCCCAGCGCGCAACTTGCCAAACCTTCTGAAGCACAGTACAGATAAATGTTTTGGCTGATGTTGCCGGTGTCGGTGCCTTCATACATTGCTTTGGCTTCGTCGGAAAAGCCATCCATTTTGTCATAATTGGCTACTAAAATGATCATCAATGGGCACTCTTGAAAACGCTCTTGCGAGGCGCCGCTTTTGCGATGGTCGCCGGCTGCAATCAGTCGAAGAGTATGTTCGTTAGGCATATAAAGATAGGCTCCTTCTTTTGTTAATGCGTAAATTTCAATTTGTTGTGCATTTCTTGCTGTAGGCGCAGTGCGTCTGCCATCGGGGCGGTTCACACCTGCAGCTGCCCAAAGTAGGTTTGATAACTGTTGTGGAGTTAACTCTTGTTGTGTAAAATCGCGGTTGGTTTTGCGGTTTGCCAAAGCCTCCATAAGTGGCATACCTCCTGTTCTTTGTGGAGGAAGGAGTTGAATGTCTTGCGCATTCATCGTTAAACTAAACATTGTTGCCATAATAATAATCCAGATTTTTTTCATTGTTTAATATTTTATTGGTTAATAGTAATTATTGTTTTGTATCATTAATTCGCTGTAACATAATCACATCCTCAAATCCGGTTTCGGTTTTTGTCCAATCTTTCTTAATCCCGATAATGGAAAAACCGCATTTTTCAAACAGTTTCAAACTGATAGGATTATTTTTTAATACGTTGCAATAGATTTGATGAAGATGCAGTGAATTGAAAAGGTAGTTTGCTGCCAACGTTACCGCCTCAGCGCCAAT
>JAITUN010000216.1 GCA_031286285.1 Bacteroidales bacterium
ACAAAATTTTGAATCCAAACTTTTATATTTTCGCGGCTCAAATTATTAACCCAATAAACAGACATGGAGAATAGCATTATCGTTCAAAAACAGAAAAACATTTTAGAGTTAGCCATCATTCAACGCATACACGAAATACGAGGCATGAAAGTGATGCTCGATTTTGATTTGGCGGAACAGTATGAGGTTGAAACAAAAAATCTGAAGCGTGCCGTAAGAAACAATATGGACCGTTTTCCAGATGATTTTATGTTTGAACTTACTGAAAAAGAGTGGGAACTTTTGAGGTGCAATTTTTTCACCTCAAAACAAAATGAGGACACACAAGTAGAAAAACGAGGAGGTACACGCTACTTGCCATTTGCGTTTACCGAACAAGGCGTTGCTATGTTATCCGGTATATTGCGTTCTCAAAAAGCAATTCAGGAAAATATTAAAATCATGCGTGCTTTTGTCGCACTTAGGCAATATGTTTTGAATTATGCTGAACTCAAACACGAATTAGATGATTTTATTCGCGAATCTAACTCAAAATTTGACCAAAACGAGTTGAAGTTTGATGCGCTTTTCAATCTGTTTGATGAGTATATTGCGTATAAGAAAGAAGTTGAGATAGATAATTCCCTAAAAATTAATATTCATCGTTTGGGCTTGGAGTCAAGTTAGTTTCTTTTGTAATTTCAACATCTTCAAAAGTAAGGTAGGTAGCCCCTCTTTTTATAAGTTTTTCATGAAAAGCATCTCCGAGTTGAACAAAAATCAAGCGATATTTTATTGCAGAACAAACATCTAACAAAAGAGAGAGAATCTCCATTCTTGTTCCTAAAAGCCTAAACAGTCCGAATGTCATAACATTTTGTATAAGCATGAGATTTTCAGAATGATTAAAATAAACCTGCAATAAAATAGAATCGCTTGAGTGGTTATTCTCATCACTATTTTTGCAATCTAAATATAAGGCATCCCATCCCTGTGGCAACAGTTCATTACTTGGAAGAAAAAACAATTCGTAGGTATCCAATCTATGCTTAAACTTATCCATATATTTATCCAACTCTCTTCTCAAAAGCCATGGAACTATAACGCCCTTTGGCGAATAGTTATTCTCAAATAAATCTAAAACAAAATAATAAATTTCTTTAACAGGCGCAAAATCAGAGTTCAACAGATCTGTTACTATTTGCTGAATCCCAACCGCTTTACTCCAATTAAAGAGATTGTCTGTGATAATTTTTTCTAAAATAGAAACATCAGAAATAAAAAATCCGGTTAATAATAATTCCGCTTGAATTTTATTTGCAATAAATTGAGGAGAGCAGCCACCCGCAAGGTTCATTATTATGAGCCACAATATTTTATCTGCTACATCAACGTCAATATTTTCGTTTAATTCTAAAAAGAACTCTTCAAATGAATCATAATCAAACTGTTCTTTTGCACTATTGGTAATGAGAGAATAAATTTCTTCTTCTATAAACTTTGCCATAGCCTCTTCATCATCACCTACCTGAAGCATTGGTTTCCATAAGTCATCAACTTTAGCTTCTTTTTTATTAAACAGAGCAAGAAAATCTTCTTCGGAATTATAATTTTCATCATCTTCCAAGAGATCGATATTCTCATCTAAATATTCAGCAAAACGAATATATTGATAAATTTTGGTTTCATTGCGCGAAAAATCAGCTAACTCCTTGTATTTTTCGATAATGGATTTGATTTTGGTTTTTTGCATAATAGGTTTGTTTGATAAATAATGGATAGCTATAGTTATTTTGTTTGTTAAGGTAAATTTCTAATTTTAAAAAGGAAGTGTAACAACTTCCCGTTAGACGATCGCTCGATTATTTCAGTATATCAGTTCTCCGTTTCAGTAATTTCACAACATCTTTGTAATGTTCATCAATTTCTGTTTGCCCCCATTCGTTTTTTGTATTCGTCATATCATACATTATTTTACGTTTCGGCGTAAGTTTGTCTTTGTAATACTTCCCGTTTTTATCTGCTTTCCCCTTTGGTGATTCGTTGTTCATTCTAGAATTTGCACTTTTACTGACCAAACACAAATTTCCGAGATTGTCAATTAGTATTTTTGCATAAGTTTGTCCTTCAAATGATTGTGGCAAATGGTGTTCTACAGAGTTTCTATAATTGAAATTGAAATCAATTACATTGTCAAGGTTTGCAATTTTTTCATTTTCTTGTTTGCTTTCGTTGTACTTGGTTTTGTTTGCAATCCAATACAAATAATCAATAAAGTTGAAAAGAAAATGAGGAGTATCAGTTCCTTTTGCGTATGAAACAGTTACATTGTCTATTTCGTTCTTAAAGTTGCGGTCTTTGTCTGCATAATAACTCAACACCAAATCGTCTAATTTTTTACGATAGTCAATTTTTAAAACATCCGTTTCAATACTTGGAGTAAACCATTTCAAAACTTCTTGTAACCAATTTTTATAAATACGAGTTCTAAATGTTACTTGCAGCATTGACAGACATTTAATAATTCTGTTTTGTAATTCTTGGTCGCCAAATGTGTTTTTATATTTCAAACTTGTCTTCTTTTTTCCATCTTTGTCCGTATATTCAGATTTGTATGCTTGTTTTAATGTCCACTCGTATTTGTCTTCTGTATTTTCATCAGTTGTTGCTTTGACTACATATTTATCAAAGATAGTTCTATAATAAAGTAGGTCAGCAATAAAATCCTCCACATTAACTTGATTTTCAATTTTATCATAAGTGTCCAACAAAAATCTTTCATTTAACTGAATCTCTTTTTTTTGATTATTTTCTTGATATGATGTATATTTAAGTTTCATTATGTGCATTAAAAAGTTTGGAAAATCAATAATTGATTTGTCATCGCTTTCGTCTTCCTCTATGTCTTCATTGTTTTGGTTATTGTTTTTATTAGTAAATTGCAATGCTTTTGATAGAATAGAATCAATACTGAAATTCGTTGTTTGTTGCTGTTTGGGTGGTTGAGTGTCTTCTGAATTAACAGTTTGAGGCAATAATTTTTCTATTTCTGTTTTATTTGGTAACGCATCATAATTCTCATCAAACAATACTTTTCTTTCTGCTGATTCAAAAAGTTTTTGAATATGAATATTCATTTGAGAGCAAGCATCCCAAATATTTGAATAAACTTTTTGTTTTTCAGTGTCATGCGAGCCGTCTGGTTTCTTAATTTTGTCAAGCAATTTTGCTTTTAAAATTTCTTGTTTTTGCAGTTGCTGCCCGCGATTGTTCATTATCTCAAAGTAACTTGCCACATCGGTTTCGGTAGGAAGCTCAACAAAAACAAGTACAACATTATTGAGAAAGTAACTTTTGAAATTGTCAAAATCTACTCCAAGACTTTTTATCTTTATATCAATATTTTCTTCTGAATTTAGTTTTGCATTATTAATATAATCAATGGCATTAATTAAATGAGATACTTTATAATCAAAAGTTACATCATTTGTCTGTCCTGTTTGATAAAACGAATTGAAAAACGCCTCTACTTCAGGTCGAGAATCATAAAAGAGTTTAGGATCTTTTATGCCTGAATCAAGAACTTTTGAAATCAGCGTTATTGCAGTTAACCTTTGTTGACCGTCAATAACTTCATAATTACCATTTTTGCGTTTTATAACAACTAAACTGCCAATGTAGTAGTTGCCGTAAGGAGCTTTCTTAAAACTCTCATAAATATCTTGTAATAATTGGCTTATTTCTTCATCTTCCCACGCAAAATTACGTTGATAAAGGGGAACTACATATTTGTTTTGCAGTATTGTGCTTATATTTTTACCTAAATTATTTGTCTCCATTTTTCTTATTTTTTGTTGATTGTTATTCTGTAATCTCTAAATACTTGCTGAATTTCCTGAATGTCTTTTCTACATTCGATTGGTTCTAATGCTTTTTTATTCAATGGATTCAAGTTAAGGTCTTTAGCCTTTTCTATACTAGCAAAATAACTTTTGGGAAATTGTGCAACAGCATCGTATTTTACTTGCATTTTTTCCAATCTCAACCGATAAATAAGAACATACAATATTTTGTAGTATTTTAGTAATCCTTCTTCTCCAAATTTGTCAAAAAGAACAAAAATCAATGATTTATATGCTTCTCTTAAATACGTATCTCCTAAACGGTTTGAACCTTTGTACTTGCAGTATTCGTCAAAAAAGTCTTGAAATTCTTTCAAAGAATTATTTTTACGAACTAAGAAAAGTCGTTTGTACATTTCAATATATGTTTCGATGTAATCAAAAAAATGCTTTCCGTTAATGACATTCTGATTAATCAACATAAACGGATTCATATTTTCTGGGTCACTTGGATTAAATCTTGATTTTATCCCTTTTACATTTAACCCAATAGATTCAAAATATTTTGTTGCAATGTAGTTTAGTAAGTCTGTGTTTTGATAGACAAAATTAACCGTGTTCTGCTTGCTCATAGTAACGCCTTTGAATTCAGAAATATGTGAATTATTGAAGTCGTAGGCATCGCTTTTTCTGCTCCACTTTCTTGTTCGATAAAGTTGTTCGTTTATTACTTGCTTCAAAATATCATCTACTCTTTCTTTTTCATCGTTTGGATTTTTCTTGTATCTTGTTGAGCTTTCCCATCGTTTATCGCACTCTATTTTTGTGTCTTGCAATTCAACCTCCATTGCTCTGATATGATACGCTTTAAGCAAATTATATGCCTCTAATTCTCTTCCACGTCCATTTTGCGAGTCAAACATTTGAAATGCTTCCGATAAATCTGTAACTTTAATCTCTACAAATTCACAATAATCAACTAGATATTTGTAAAACTCTTGTTTTGCGTTGCTAATATTTTCTTTTATCCATTTTGTAATATGTTCATCGTTGTCTAGAATGTGTTGTTGTGAATCAGCGTGTTCATACTTCAATTTTGAACACAATATTTTTCCTGCAAAATCCTTTTCGCCAAGTTGTCTTAACACAAGCAAAACTGTTGTAATTCGCTGTTGTCCATCGACTATTTGTAATGAATTGTCTTGTTTTTGAGGGTCATATAAAATTGTACTGCCAATTCGATAAGTTTGTTTTCCGCTTTTCCAACTATCGTAAACATCTTGCAACAGTTGTCTTACATTTCTGTCGTCCCAACGGTAAGGTCGCTGAAAGTTTGGAATTTCCAAATTCTGTGAAAGAACATCTTTTATTTTTTTGATGCTTGCTTCTATTTTACTGTTTATTTCCATATAAGTTTAGTTGTTTTTCAAATTTATAATAACTCTATCTTTTCGTTTACTTTATTGTCTGTTTTTTTGGCTTTTCCGTTTTAATATCTAAAAAGCGTGCAACCGTACGCCTATCTTGTCTAAAGGTATCGCCAAACACCCTGTAACAAATAAACAACAGCCCACGCTTGATACGCGAAACTGTATGTGTTTATCTTTGTTACTGTTATAAAATTGGCGATTTATTAGACAAAGGATGAAACGCACCGTTACTTCACTCGGCGAAAATAGAATATTTTCAAACGGGTATATCATCGTGGGCTGTTTTTCTAAAAGTGGTGTCATGACATTACATTGCAACATTAAACCCTATCGTTTTTCTTTGCACAGTGGCACCAAATTCTCTTTCGTGCTGATTATAAACCGCCGCAAGTGTCATGGGCAAAGTGATGGCGGATGAAAAACCCAACTTGTTAGACAAAGCCTGCGCCTTGGACATTTCCAATTCCGCAAATTCGTATTTGGCAATCAGTCTCCCTTTGCGCATTAGTGCGCTATCCACATACGAAAGGTCTGTGTTGAAAGAACAGATAATCTGAATATTAAGACAATCGCTGAGAAGCCCGTCAGCAAGATTCAGCAAAGCAGAAACCGATGACGAACCGTTATGGTTACGGTCAATGATGATATTTTCTGCATCTTCAATGACAAAAATGGAGTTGGGATGGTCAATCAATCTTCAAATAAAAAAAAGCATATCGTTTCTGAAATTTTATCTCTTCGCTTTCCATAATAATGTTTTGAAAAACAACAGTCTATAATTTTTTCTTGATAGGCTTTTGTAAACCATTTATGTGTTTTTTCATTGTCAATATTACGTATTTGAATTATGCCGAACTAAAGCATAAATTAGATGATTTTATTTGCGAAACCCATTCAAAATAAAAATTAACTAATTCTATCTCCACAATATGCTTTTCTTCTGCACTTGCTGCAGAACTTCCCCATCCAAACCTCATCAAACTGATTAACGGCGCTTTCTACCAAAGTTGGCTCTGTTGTTAAGATACCGGCTTCAAAGTTTCTTGTATGTTCGCTTTTCATGCCCATACCTGCGCCGGTGAGGTTTGCAGAGCCAATGTAGGCGGTTCCCATATCAAAAATCATAAGTTTGAAATGTACTCGAGGACATAATACCCGCTCTAAACTCTCAGCAAGAATAGGATATTTGTCGAAATCTTCGCGAAAATTAGGACCCGGTTCTTTGGCATGAATGAGCCGCACCTCCACACCACGTTTTAGCAAATCGGATATTAATTTGAGAAAAGGAACGATATCTCGCCCCATTTTGATATGCAAGTCCTTAATATCGGCAGTACCAATCCAAAGTATCTTTTTAACCGCGCGTACTTTGTTTATTACCATTTCGTAGTGGTCAGCGTTTGAAATGAATTGTATCATATAATCTGCATAAATTGTTTAATATCAGGTTTTTTATTTAACAATGTGGAGGCAGATGCTAAAACTTTCTGCCGTTTAGTATCTGTTTTGTCCCATATTTCATTGTGAGAAACAAAGGTCGTAAGGCGATTATAAATATTCCACATATTAAAATTTGTGGCAATGAGATATTTGTGCAAATTGATCGTTTTTTCGGGCAAACCTTGTAATCGTGCTTTATCAAGCGTCTCGTTGTAAGGTATAATTTCTTCTGCCAAATGGTCTTGCAGTCCTGTATTTTGAAGCGTTTTATAGGCAAATTGCAACTCAGATAGTGAAACTTTATTTTTCATTGCAAACAATACCTTTTCAGAATAGCGTATAAATCCTTGTTCAATAACATCTTGAGTTGTTCCCAAAAACTGCTGCATCATTTTGTCATTAAAACTATGTATCCTCGCTTTAGTGTTGGAACTTCGTTCAATAGCACCGTTCATACAGGCTAAGCGAGTAAAAAAATTGCCAACTTCTATTTCGCCGAAGTTCCAACGCATAAAAATTCCATTGGGCAAAAACACTTCATTATCGGCAATTTCTATGATTTCTTCGCTTGGCGATTGCAAATAGAGCGTTAGATTGTCGCTCAAAAGACTACTGTTGAAGAAAGTATCGGTAAGATAATAACCCGAATTATCCATGAATATTTCTACAATCTTGAAAAACACAGAATGAGCAAGATATTCCTCTTTGAGTGGAATTACATCCACTATTTTGTGTTCGTTGGCATCCGCAATGAGTACAATTTCTTGATTGGCGTGCATATCGTATGCGATTTGCATATAATTACGAAAATTTTTTAATCCGTTTTTATCGGAAGCGTTTTGCACCCATTCACGTTGGTTTTGCGAAATTCCAACCAATTTGTCTAATTTCCGTTCAATGTTTTCAGAAGCAAGTACTTCTTTCCCCTTGACGTTAAAAACATTGTCTCCAATATACGACATCTCGGATAACTTGATAACTTTATGAGGTATTGGAGTCTCCTCATACATTTTCTTTAATTGAAAAAAATCTTTTACGTTCATTATTTTTATTTTTAAGTGAATAATTGATCAAATTGGTCGGCAAAATTACGGATATGTGTAGTAACCATATTCTGTTCTTTTCTTATTGTTTGTTCGTTTTCAAAACGTTGTTCGTCAAAAAAGACATCGCCATTTTTTTCCAAACTGTAATAAAGTTTCACGCCAACATCTCCGCGGCGGTGTTTTGAAAATACAATGTAACGGTCGGAGTAAATGTTTTTACTGTTTTCCAAACGAAGTTCCATCATTGCTGTAATACTGTGTTTCAAACGGTTTGAGCCAATAAAAGCACCCGATTTTGTTACTTGTTGAATTGTTAGAAAAGTGGTATTGACACTACGCCGATTGTTTGCTTTATTTTGTTGCTTTATCAGAGATAGAATCATCGTTTCGGCACTTTTAAGTCTTACATTTTCTTCCTCTTTTATAATACCTTGCAATTCGTGGAACGAGTCAATAGCAACAATATCCCAACCCTCGTTCATAATATCGCAAATTGTTTGCCAATGGTGCGTTTGCAAACTGCAATCACTTTCAACAAATAGAATATTCAGAAAACTGAATTTTGGATACCGCTGTACATATATTGCAAGGTCAACTTCATTCATTTCTACGCTAATAAACAGCAACTTGGCAGCAGGATAGCAATTTTGAATATTAGCGAGCATATCAAGAATGACGGTGGTTTTGCCAACACCCGGGTCGCCGATAATCATATAGTTTACTCCCTTTGGAAGCCCGCTGTAACTGCAAAGAAGTTTGTCCAATATGCTGTTTGTTTTATAATTAACAAACAACAAATTATCAAATTTCATATCACACATTCTAACTATTAGCATAAGATATCATATAAAAAAATCATATAAGTCACAGTTCTGACAATTTTCGGCAAAGATACTATGTGAAAACGGCAAACGATGTCATAGTGGTAAAAAAACCGCCTCTTTTTTGCAAAAAAATGCAAATCTGTGAAAATTTGTGCAAATCTGCGGATAAAACTGCCTCTTTTGCGTGCTTTTTAACACATTGATTATTAGAAAAATAATTTCAAAAAACAAAATTTTGAATCCAAACTTTTATATTTTCGCGGCTCAAATTATTAACCCAATAAACAGACATGGAGAATAGCATTATCGTTCAAAAACAGAAAAACATTTTAGAGTTAGCCATCAT
>JAITUN010000271.1 GCA_031286285.1 Bacteroidales bacterium
CGCGAGACAGTTCGGTCCCTATCTGCCATGGGCGTTGGATGTTTGAGAGGAGCTGTTTTTAGTACGAGAGGACCGAAATGGACGAACCGCTGGTGTACCAGTTGTCCTGCCAAGGGCAAACGCTGGGTAGCTACGTTCGGACGGGATAACCGCTGAAGGCATCTAAGCGGGAAGCCCCCCTCAAGATAAAACATCCCAGGGTTTGACCCCTGAAGGTACCAGGAAGACTACCTGGTTGATAGGTTGGAGGTCTAAGCATGGTAACATGTTCAGCCGACCAATACTAATCTGCCGTGAGACTTGACCATATTATTGTTCCTTAAATGTATGCATAAGAGTATATTCTCAAGGCGTGCGCAATCCCCGCTGCCGGCTCCCGGCGGCTGTGGCTTTTTTTGACGCACGCTTTGGCGTGGCTAGGCAGGCGATCCACACCGAAGTCGCCGGCAGCGGGGATTGCACCCGCCTATGAAAAGATTATTTAGCATACATTTCATTAATTGAAGGGGTATATATATCCCAATGAAGATGTAAAGTTGTCTGGTGATTATGGCGGAGGTGAAATACCCGTTCCCTTTCCGAACACGGAAGTCAAGCCCTCCAGCGCCGATGATACTGCATTTCTAAAGTGCGGGAAAGTAGGTCATCGCCAGGCTTTTTTTTATTTAATGACTGAGGCTCTGCTTTAAGAGTATCCATTAAAAACTCCTTAGCATTAGAAATCATAGAATCTCTTTGACTTTGTGTGGTATACTATTCCAATGGGTACAGAACAGACAACAATTAAACTGGATAGATTCTTCAGGAATTTTCTTGATATAGAAGGGTTTGCTTCCATAGACAGGGCTCAGAACGGGATTCAAGTCGATAACGACGGCTCTGTTATACAGAAAATCGCTTTTGGAGTCGATGCCGCTATGGAAACATTTGAAAGAGCTGCAGACATTAATGCGGGGATGGTTTTTGTCCATCATGGACTGTTCTGGGATGTTCCTGTTCTTATGACAGGAAATAACAGGCAGCGGATAAAATTTCTGTTGGATCATAACATTGCGCTTTATGCTGTGCACCTGCCGCTGGATCAACATCCAAAATTTGGAAACAATGCTGTAATTACAGACCTGCTGGGACTGGAGAATATTGAATCATTTGGGTTGTACAAAGGCCGGAAAATTGGGTACAAGGGAGATTTTTCCAAACCTGTTACAATTGATGAAGTAATAAAAAAGATCAACTTTATGAACAGACCTCCTTTGGGGATATTTCCTTTTGGAAAAAAAGTAAATACAAATGCCGCGGTATTATCAGGCGGCTGCGCTCAGGATGCCCGGCAGGCAATGAAAGAAGGAGTGGATTTATTTGTTACAGGAGAAAGCTCCCACCAAATCTACCATGACTGCCTGGAGGGAAAACTTAACATGATTGCCGCAGGTCATTATAATACTGAGGTTTGGGGACTTCAGGCTGTAATGAAATATTGCCGGACAGATCTTGGCATAGAAACAGAATTTATTGATGTCCCGACAGGACTGTAAAACAGGAGCAAAAATGGATACAGACAAAAAAAAGGTTTTTCCGTTCAGCAAAGAGCGTATAATGCCGCTAATCTTAACCGGAAGCATAATACTTGTCGATCAAATAACAAAATTTATAATAGTAAAAAACTGGCCTATTTCGCGTAATATAATAGCCGATGTTTTTGGAAATGGTTTTTTACAGATTATTCATGTGCGGAATAAAGCGATTGCATTCAGCATGGGGCATGATCTTCCCGACCTTATAAAACCTGTGCTTTTTATTGTTGTACCTATTCTGGTTTTAGGTTTTCTTATGTGGTATTACTTCTATTCGAATGAATTTACACCAATTCAACGCTGGGCAGCAGCAGGTATAATCGGCGGCGGCATTGGGAATATTATCGACCGGATTTTCCGTCCTGACGGAGTAGTTGATTTTATTGATGTTAATTTTTACGGAATTTTCGGCTGGGAACGCTGGCCTACATTTAACATTGCAGATTCATCGGTAGTAGTCTGTTGTATATTATTGTTTATTTCTATTATATTTCAATCGCAGCTTACGGTAAAGTTACCAGCACAAAAAACCAAAGAGGGAAAAAAATGAATAAAAAAGTCAACACTTTGCTTTTTGTTTTAGGAGCAACTCTGTTTAATATAATAGTTACCATTGCATGTTTTTTTGCGCTCATTATATTATATATTCGATTTGTCATACCTTCTCTGCCTGAAGAAAGCCACGCAATCGGTTTTGCACCATTATTTATGGCATCTATAGTAATTACATTTTTAATATATCGTGTTGTGTTAAAAAAACTGATAAAAAAATATGATTTTGAAAAATATTTTGATAATATTTTTGTCAGAAAAATTACTAATAAAAATTAGGCGGGAATTGACAGGATCACAGCATTCTCATCCTCTGAATAACCTGACAAATTCATTGGGATTGATGTCCAGAGCGCCAAGGTCTGTCTTATAATCCATTGGCATACCAAGATCGAAAAAAGAAAAACCGTTTTCCTGAAGGTATTTGGTGGTAAGGATAAGTTGAACTGTACCCGCATTATCTTCATCGTAATAACCTGAATAGCTGGTGTACACTCTGCCGCAGACAATACCGAATTCACCAGCAGTAAGTTTTCCATCCCTGTAAAGAGCAAAAGAAACAGGACGTACCCCCGGCAGCTTTGCTGTAATTGCTTTTCTTGCGGTTTGGTGTTGATTCGGGTTATAAAGGGATAAATCCCGAATCTTTTTAATACAATCAATCAGAGGAGGGGTAAGCCAGTCTGAACCGTGTTTCTTTATACAGCAGTCTAAAATATGGTCAAATTCAACATCATAACGTAATTCATAATGTTTAATATAACGCCGGATTGATTTTTTGATATGAAGATTCTCAAAAAACAAGGCAGAGCGGACAAGATGAAGTTTTGGCAGAAGTATATAAAGCGGCTCTTTTCCATCAGAATGAATATATGCTGACATAACCAAAAAACCAGCTTCCATCAGCCTAACAACAAATTCCGGACTAAAATCCATAGCTATGCAGAAATCTTCGCTATAATCCATTTTTAACATAGCATCTACAATTGAATGGCAATTGTGAGAAGGCATTATAATAAAACAAGTTGAAGATTGGAAACGTATGAGCATAAGTATGTTATAATATCTTGACCATATTTTCGCAATATTCTATACTAGTACTCAGGCAAAAAATGCAAGTATCTTTGTAATATCCGGCGGTATTATAAAGGTTCACTATATAGAGTCTGTTTATAATGTAGACACATTATAGACAGACTTCAAAAATTACTGCATTTTCGCAGTCTTTAGACGAGAAAATGAAAGGCTGTCTATAAAGTAACCGACTTTATAGACAGACACAATATATCAGGAGAAGATCCCATGAAAAGGACTTATCAACCCAGTAAAGTAAAGCGAAACCGTAAATTCGGGTTTCGTGCCCGGATGAAGACCCGGAGCGGACGGCTTATCTTAAAGCGCCGAAGGGCAAAAGGCCGGACAAAACTATCAGTATCTGACGAGAAAAAACCTTATTAGTATTGAAAAAGCGTCCATAGAGACGGAAAAAGGCTCTTTTCGTTTCCGGCGGGAGGAGCATCTAAAAAGAAGGAATGAGATTAGGGAGGTTTTTAAATCCGGCAGGCAAATTCGCTGTCAGGGTGTTAAACTTTTTATTTTAAGGAATA
>JAITUN010000327.1 GCA_031286285.1 Bacteroidales bacterium
ACCTCATCTACCTATTTATTAGTACAGGCAGACATCGGCAACACAATTTCCGTACAGGTATCTGCGGCGAACTGCAACGGTAGTGTAACCTCTCCGGCAACGGCAAGTGTTACCAAGGCCACGCAAACCGCACCGCCCGCACCCACCTTAGCAAGCGCTACCTCCAATAGCATTACACTAAATACTGTAACCGGATGCGAATACAACATCAACGGTGGAGCATATCAAACATCATCAACTTTTACAGGATTAGCGCTTTCAACATCCTATTCATTTACGCAACGTTTGGCTGAAACGGCTACCCATTTTGCTTCTCCTGAAAGTCCGAAAGCAAACTTTTCTACTACAGAAACAGGAGGAGAAGCGCCAGTAATAATATCTACCTCGCTACCTGATGGCATAGTGGGCGAACTATACAGCCAAACTCTTCAAGCCACCGGCACTCAGCCTATAAGATGGAAACTTATAGATGGCAGTCTTCCAAAAGGGTTAGAATTTTCTGATGAGGGAGTCATTTCCGGTACGCCTACTGATGAAACGACTGAAAAATTTGTTGTACTTGCAACTAACGAAGTAGGCGAATGCAAACAAGAATTGTCAATTACCATAAAACTTGCAGCAGAGCCTCCTGTGATTACCACCACATCATTGCTTGCCGGCAAGGTAGGCGAACCCTATCACCAAATTCTTACCGCCACCGGCACAGCGCCAATGAAATGGGAAGTTATAGAGGAGAAACTGCCCACTGGATTAACAATATCAACTGAAGGTGTTATATCCGGCACCCCTACAGAATCAGGTACATTCAAATTTACTGTGGAGGTGAGCAATATTGCGGGAAGTGATAAAGCTGAATTGAGTATTTTTATAGACGATGTAGGCATATCAGAAAATGACTTGTCAACAATTATCGTTTATCCTAACCCAACGATAGGAGAATTAGTAGTGAGTAGTGAGTATAGAGTATTGGGTATAGAGATTTTTGATATTTACGGGCGAGCCGTAAGTACTCACTACTCAATACTCACTACTCACTACTCCATAGACCTCTCGCATTTGCCGTCCGGTGTTTACTTAGTAATAATTAATGCAGAAACAGGAATACAGATACGGAAAGTAATTAAACTTTAAATCTTATAATTACTAATCTTAACTTTATTCCTAACTTGTAACTCGTAGCTTTATTTTTTGTTAATATGGAAGGGGCTGCTCAATGGGGGCAGTCTCTTTTTTTAGTAGATAATTCTAAAATTAAATATGTTTTTTATAAACTTATCCTCTTCCATTATAAAAGAAATTTTTTTTATCAAATCTTAACACATAAAATAAGTTCTATTTTCGCCACCCAATATTCAAATCAATTCATTATGAAAAAATTATTACTTCTTATCGCACTGATGATCAGTGTAACGGGATTCTCTCAAATCACAGTTAAAGAATTTCTCCAAAATCGAAACCCGAAAAAAGAGTTTCAATTTGAACGCAATCCATTGTCTTTTAAAGATATGAATAGCCAAGAGCCAGAAACGATGAAGCAGTGCTTGGATAGTGTGATTACACTATCGTACAAAGAGTTTTTTACTTATGATAAAAAAGGGAACCATACACTCTATGAAAGCTACTTTTTTGATGAAAATGAAAATAAATGGGCAGGAAGTGCAAAAAAAGAGTTTGCTTATGATGCAAATGGGAATGTAACCGCATTTATTTATTACAGTTGGAATCACGATAGTAATGATTGGACAGTCTCTTCTAAAGAAGAATATGAATTTGACTTTCATAATAATACCACTTTGTATATTTATTCTTACTGGGATAATAATGTTTTGATTGACAGATATAAATGCGAGTATTCTTATGATTATGAAAATAGTGCAAGCTATGGAAAAGAGATAATAAATCTGCGCTATGACTGGGATTATGGAAATAATGATTGGATAAAAAAATATAAAGGAGAGTCGGAATATGATGATGGAAATTTGATTTTGTATTATGATTATGAATGGATTAATAATAAATGGGAACTCTATTATAAAATTGAAAACAGCTATAAAAATGGAAATGTTACGCTTTGTATCGTCTATGATTATTTCGAAAATTCATGGCTGTATAGCTCTAAAGAAGAATGGGAATATGATATTTATGAAAACGAAACTTTGAATATGATGTACATCTGGTCTGAAGATTGGGTGGTAAGTTATGGAAGCAAAACCGAATATGATTACGATCCAAACGGCAATGTGACTTCGCTAACTGCCTATTGGTGGATGGATAATGAATGGACTCCCGTTTATAAATCTGTGTATGAGTACCATGAAGATGGATCCGGAAATGTAACCATGTCGGAAGCTTATCTTTGGGATCCTGAAAGTAATGCCTGGAACGGATTTGAAAAATATATTTATCAATATTCTTTAGGAAAATTAACAACACAAATTTGTTATACTTGGGATTGGGATTTAAATAATTGGGCGAATTTCGGTAAATATGAATATGATTATAATAGCGCGGGAAATATGACAAACGTAACGAGTTATTCGTGGGAAGGTAATTCCTGGATAGAAGAGAGTAAATTTGAATATACTTATGATTTGGATTATACATTAAATGACCTTATTTATCCACCTGATTTCTATATGGAAAACAAGAAGATGGAAGAAAAAAGGTTTTATTGGAATGGAACAAACTGGGAAGAATCTTATGTTGTTACTTATTATTGGTCTGAAAAAGATATTATTGATGGCATTTCTGATACAAAATCTCAAAACAGTTCTATTACTGTTTATCCCAATCCCACCACAGGAGAGTTACGAGTTACAAGTGGCGAGTTGCAAATTACAAGTATTGAGGTGTTTGATACTTACGGACGTACCATTTCCACTCACTACTCATTACTCACTACGCACTACTCCATAGACCTCTCGCATTTGCCGTCCGGTATTTACTTAGTAATAATTAATGCAGAAACAGGAATACAGATACGGAAAGTAATTAAACTTTAAATCTTTTAATTACTAATTTTAACTTTATTTCTACTCTAAGGTTTTCTTCAAAAACTCCGTACAATCCTCAAAAGTTTTGAAAGTGTGATGCTCCGGAATTAGCTCGGGAATTACTTTAATAGATTTCAACATATAGAGCGGCTGGGGCTGAATAATGGTCATAAGTACAGTAACCTCTTTGGCTTGTAAATCTTTTATGGCAGTTTCCATCGCATATAAACCCGATTGATCCATAAAATTAACCAACCGCATTCGAATAATCACAATCTTCACATGTGTAGGGATGTCATGCATTACTTCATGAAAACGTGTAAGAGACCCGAAAAATACCGGTCCATTAAGTCGTTGAATATAAATTTGGTGTTTAATCTTCTCTGTCAATTCCTTCTCATCATCCCAAGGGGATTCTTTATCAAAAACAGTCATTACTCCTGAAGAATAGCTATCTTCTGCAAGATCTCCGGCACGTTTCATAAACAAAACACAGGCAATAATCATTCCGATGCCTACGGCAATCAATAAATCCACGAAAACCGTGAGAAATAGAACTGTGATCAAAACCACCGCATCTGCTTTTGGTATCTTCCTAATATCTTTAAGTCCTTTAAAATCAATAATACTAATTCCCACAGTGATCAAAATACCGGCTAATACCGATAAAGGGACAAATTGCACGAAGCGCCCCAAACCGATCAGTACAGCAATAAGAAACAAAGCGTGTATCATTCCGGAAAGTTTTGTTTTACCGCCGTTTCTAACATTTACCACTGTGCGCATTGTAGCGCCTGCTCCGGCAACACCTCCAAATAATGCAGAGAAGAAGTTTCCAACACCTTGCCCCATTAATTCTTTGTTGCTGTTGTGTTTTGTTTTGGTAATATTATCGGCAACCACAGAAGTTAGCAAGGTATCAATTGAACCCAGCCCCGCTAAAGTCAGCGCCGGAATGATTGACATCTTAATTACTGATAACCAATCAATTCCGGCAACCGAATGGGCAACAAAAAAAGGCATGGGGAAACCGGAGGGGATTTTCCCAATAGTGTGTTCGATATTAAAAGCGGGAAAAAACAGAGAAACCGCAGTTACGACCACCAAAGCAATTAATGTGGAAGGAATCTTTGTAGTAATTTTCGGGAAAAAGTAGATAATTCCAATAGTCAATATTCCAAAACATAGAGCGTATATATCGTATTGATTTATAGTAGTATGCAATTGCAGCGCCATGTCAACAATTAGAATGGGTGATTTTAATCCAAAAAGCGGGTAAATCTGTTGCATAATAATGATAATGCCAATACCGCTCATAAACCCGGAGAGTACCGGATAGGGAATATAGCGAATATACTGTCCAATTTTCATTACGCCAAACAAAATCTGGAACATTCCGCATAAGATTCCTGTGATAGAGAGCGTTACTAAAACCGTTTCTATGGAATGGGGTTGTGAAGTAGCCCAAATTCCGGAGATTAAGGTTGCAGAAATCACTGTCATAGGTCCTGTAGGACCGCTAACTTGCGAACTTGTTCCGCCGAGGAGTGAGGCAAAAAACCCCACCATGATTGCTCCCATCAGACCGGCTACTGCGCCGATAGCGCCAATGGCAGGCACGTCGTGCGCGCTGATACTTCCAAAAGTCTGTATTCCAAAAGCTAATGCTAATGGAAGAGCAACTATTCCGGCGGTTAATCCGCCAAAAAGATCGCCTTTAAAATTTGAAAAAAGAGGTTTCATAACATGTATAAAAAATAATTACATAATACTTTTCAACCACGCAATCTCATCTGCCCACTGTTCAGAATCGGGGGTTTCCAGGATAATGGGAATATTGTCAAACCGTGAGTCTTTCATCATTCGAATAAAAACCTCTTTACCCAAAAATCCCAATCCGATATTCTCATGTCTATCTACTCTGCTTCCCTGTTCTTTCTTAGTGTCGTTCAAGTGGATAGCACGCAAGTAGTTGGCGCCCACAATTTCATCAAATTCAAGCCAGGTTTGGAGATATCCGGTTTCAGTTTTTAAATCGTAGCCTGCGGAATAGGTGTGGCAAGTATCAATACAAACTCCAATTCTGTTTTTATCGTACACTCTATCAATAATTTGTGCTAAGTGAG
The DNA here is from genome assembly GCA_031286285.1 of Bacteroidales bacterium. Taxonomy (GTDB): domain Bacteria; phylum Bacteroidota; class Bacteroidia; order Bacteroidales; family WCHB1-69; genus WRNX01. The sequence continues at coordinate 5,120 of JAITUN010000327.1, forward strand.
CAAAACTAAAGCCTACATTTGAACCTTGTCCGGCTGTATTTTCAATTACCGCAGTTACTCCTTTTGTTTTATCCAAAGCCAAATTTATTGATTCGGAGATTCGGCATAAGCACTTATCCAAAGAAATAGCATTCAAATGGCCTCCCGGATGAAAATTTAAAAGAGAAAGTCCTAATTGTTCTGCTCGTAGCATCTCATCATTAAATGCGTTACGAGATTTTTCTAAAGCCTCTTTTTCGGGATGACCTAAATTGATCAAATAGCCATCATGAGGGAGAATTTGTGCTGAAGAGAAACCGGTTTTGGCACAATTCTCTTTAAAAAGTGCAATACTTCGTGCCGACAAAGGAGGTGATTCCCAACGACGTTGATTTTTAGTAAAAAAAGCAAAAGCAGTAGCTTCAATCTCTTTTGCATTTAGCGGAGCATTTTCCACACCGCCCTCTGCGCTTACATGCGCACCTATATATTTCATATTCGGATATTTTTGGCAAAAATATGAAAACAAACGAAAAAACAATACCGTTATTTTGGTCAGTAGTTTGTATAAGATTATGTAATTGCGCAAAGTGAAATTACTTATTAATAAAAAAAAATACTTTTGCAATCTTTTTTAGCAATGAGACTTAAACAATATATTTTCTTGTGCATTTTTTGGTTTTGCCCATCCCTGTTTTTTGGACAGAATGTTGAAATTGAAATCTCCTCAACCCCATCCACTTGTTTTGCAAACGGAACTATAACCATCACTCTTAAAGGAAGTGATGTTAACAAATTATCACAAATTGTATATACTGTAATAAATACAACTACACAAGATTCTCGGTTTGGCATTGCTCCTTATTTTGAAAATCTTTCCAAAGGATATTATTCCGTTACAATGGATGCCTATTACAATTCTACAACCCCGGTGCAAAGAAACGGTAACACCACAGTGGAAGGAGATTACATTGCCCCAACCGCCTTTAAAATTGGCGATGCGAAATTGTTAGGTACTCGGAAAACACTGATTTGTAAAAATTCCGGAAGAGTGGTACTTGAAATTACAGGTGGAACTTTTCCTTATGTCGTTGAAACATACCTTAACTCAAGTATCTATAAAACAGATGTTTTTAATACATTTCAAAATTCGGGAAACAATGCTAATATGCCTGATTATAAAGATTATTACAATATCGAAGAACTCCCAGCAGGAAATTTTACTTTCAAAATCAAAGATGGATGTGACTATGGATTGCCGGAGATTTCAGAATCTGTAAGTAGAGTTTCTACAGACTATTATTGTAATAATATTTCGATTTCTCCGGGTAGTAATATTAACAATTACAATATTGTGAAAATTGATTTTGGTGAGATTAATAATGAATCAGACCAATTTTACAAGTATTATTACGACCAAAAAAACAGAAATATTCCGTGGTGGGAATATACTTATTCGTATAATGGCGGTGCCGAAAAAGAATGGAAAGATATTCCACCCGAATGGAATATCACAGATACTGTGAATGAAGTACAAAAATATTGCGAATTGTGGAATAATAATTTTCAAATAAAAGTAAGAGTGAAAGAGTGTTCCGAAAATAGTTGTAATATTACCAGAAAAGTGGAATATTCAGGGTTTTTGGATATTAATGCTCACAATATTTTCGATACTATTACCGGTTGTGTTGATGACAATTATTTTAAACTCTCAGTAAGTTTCAGCCCCTCCTCAACCCATGAATTTTTTACGGCTCCTATTAACTGTAAAGTTACTGATAATACTACCGGAGATATTTTGGCAGACGAAACCGTTAATTTGCGATATTGGAATTGGGAGAAAAAAGTTGAAAGAAGTAAAATTGGTGATATCCTGCGTGTTATTATTGTTGACAAAAATAATTGCCCCCTATTTGATGAAACTAAACAGATCCCTGAACCACCGGAAAATAATTGGTCAACTTTCGTTTTTCATAGAATATGTAATAATAATAATGATTTTGACTTCTTTAACTTGTCTTGGAATGAATGTATTCATACAGTGGGAAAACCTCCTCAAAATACTACCATAGAACTTGTGGAAAGTCCTGAAAACCACTATCATTTCATCGCTAAATACAATCGCAACTTAAACAATTGGATCTTTTCTGATTATAATGACACCGATTTTACACTCTCTACTTTCGATAATTGTAATGTTATTTTGCGAAGTAAAGACCTTGCTTCCGGAACATACAAGTGGCGAATTAAAGATGATTGCGGAAGAGATGATAGTTCTGAAGGCGATTACGAGTTTTTTGATTATATCTTAGATGAACCATTTACTTTTGAAACACAAGTAACTTGCGAAGGGAAAAAATATTACCCAAAAGTAAAATTAGTAGGTAAGAGAAAAAATGACGGTTTTATTAAAAATATCCCTGTCTCTTTTGAAGTAAATGGCGTTGCCGGTGGTTTCTACCCCGCATCTGGACTATGTAATGAAAATCACGTAACGCTTACAAAACCAGGAAACTATAGAATGAGTTTCTTTATGAATAATATGAGTATTTCATGTTTAATATCACCCAAAAGCATGTCTTATGCTTACAATGGATTAACTTTAAAAAACGCTTTCGGCTATGCTTGCGATGACGGCATTAATAAAGTAAGCAAAGTGGTAGTAACTGTGGATTCAACATCGGGCGTGTATCCCTATAGATTTGATGTTTACAATACAGCCGGCGATTTTATCACTTCAAATAATACCGGAATTTTTTACGATGTGGGCGACGCCGATTCAACTATAGTTGTAAAGATTACTGACCAATGTGGTTCTTCTTATTCTCAGAGAGTTAAAGTTGAAAATTTACAATCGGGTGCAAGAGTAGCTTTCGCAGACAACAATAATGTTTGCCTTGGAGAACCCATTCATTTACATGGTGTTTCAATCGTTGGTGCACTTATGGGATACTCTTGGGAAGGTCCAAACGAGTTCGCAAGCCTGAAAAAAGACCCTGTAATTGATAATTCAACAGTAAAGGATGAAGGTCACTATGTTTTGTCTATCTCAGGATTGGAATGCGCAATCATTGATAGTGTGTATATTGCAATAATTCAACCCGATACCGGATATATCGATGATTTTGTTTGCAGGGGAATCAGATACACGGATAATGGTTTCGATATTGCTCCCATAGATATTCCGGATTCTACTTTCATCTTTTTTAAACCCAATTTAAAAACTCAGGAATATAATTGTGACAGCACGTTATGTTTGTTTTTAACAGTGAGAGATTACGCACCATTATCTATTGATTCGGTAAACGAGATTTGTGCAGATGCTCCGTTTTTTATTTTACCTTGTAACTTTCATGATGAAGAGATGTTTTTCTTTAATATTCAGTTTAATGACGAAGCGCTAAATCAAGGTTTTCAAAATATTGATACCGGAATAATTGTTTATGAAGATTATTTGGAAATCCCTCTTCCCGATAGCGAACACTATGTGATGCCTCATAATCATTATGGGGCTTCCATTTATGTGTATAATGGAAAATGTAACTCACGCGTATTGGAGTTCCCATTCCAAATTTCCTATCCCGATTGGATTATTGAACAAAAATGGAATGATGTTATTGCTTTGTTAAATGATAGATATAATGGTGGTTACACTTTTTCAAAATATGAATGGTATAAAAACGGCAAAAAATTGGAGGGCGAAACCGGCTCATATATCTATATTTTGCCCACCTTGGATTTTGGAGCAGAGTACAGGGCGCTTTTAACAAGAACATTAGATGGCGAATCATTTTTTACTTGTCCGCTAATACCTCAATATCGTGCAAATGTAAAAGTTTATCCGCAGATTGTCTCTCTAAACGAACCAATAACTATTGAAACACAGCAAGATGGCTTTGCTGTTTTATGGAATACATTAGGCCAAACAGTAGCTCAATACCCGCTCTTTAAGAATCAAGCGAATAAAATATATTTGAATCAATCCGGTTTTTTCTTTTTAGAGGTGGTTTCCCATAAAGAAATCAAAGAGATTTTTAAAATAATTATTAAGTAAAGGATGATGCAAAAAAATGAGAATCTTTTTCGGGGAATACTTTTCTATATTCTAACATGCCTCTTCCTGTTGTTTCCAACCTGTATTCAGGGGCAAAACAGCAAACATTCATTGATGTTGTGGGGTGCAGCCGGCTATTCCACATTTTTCACAAAATGGAACTCTTTCAATAATACAGGGAATTTTGGAAGTGGAGTAGGTTTTGGTTTCAATTTTTTGTTGAAAGAACATTTTATTATTTCTACCGGTGTGGAATATCTTTCCCTCAACTCTTCTGTTCGTCCCACTAATCTTATTATTTATAAATATTTGGTTGATACAGAAGACGATGAATATACAATGGAATATGCACTTCAAAGATTCGTACAATTGGATAGAACTCATAATATTTTTATTCCAATTTACTTTGGTTACAAAACAAATTTAAGGAATCTTGACTTTTATGTTGTGGGCGGAGGAAAAGTGGGTTATATGTTTGCCTCAAATTCTGTCACAAAAATCCCAGCTTTCACCACTATAGGGATATATGACCGATTTATTGAGCCTTTCAAGGATATGCCCAATCATTATTTTGACACAAAAAAATATTATAGCACCAGTGCTTTGAATTTTAGTAGATTGCAAGCAGTAGTCTCTTTAGAATTTGGAGTAGAATTTCCCTCTGTATTTGCCGGCAACGCGCTTCGAATTGGGATTTTTGCAGATTATGGAGTAATCAATCAGCAAACAAAAAAGATGCAAAAACAAAACAAAGAATTGATTAGCTTTGAAGCTATTCCCAACGATATTCGTATTTCCAATTTGTATGAAACCACCTACAAAAGCTCTTCAAACACGTCGTCATTTTTCTCAGGAGTAAAAATAACCTTACTTTTAAATGTAACAAAACCTCCATGTCCAACATGTTTACCAAAAAACTTTTCGAAAAAAAAATAATATGTTGAATAAAGAATTATTTTAATGCAGAAATATCAAACCTTTTGGATATTTATTCCTTAAAAATACAACACCGTACTTACCAACACCCGCAAGTTATGTACCCAATGCGTAGGTTCAGCAATATCCACCTTTCCTTTGCGTGTTAAGGATGTGCCGTAAATGACTGAAGTATATTCCGGTTCTAAGCAAAATTGGAGTTTATTGGCGGTGTATTTCAAGCGTAAACTTAGGCGATACATAAAATCGGCATTAACAACCCTTGTATAATAAGATAGCCGATTTTCGGAACTCTGTATCGGAGAAAATGCACCCAAATTTTTGCAGTAACCGGCAAACAATCCTACTTCCCAGGAACGATAGTTGAGATAAAGGTCTCCCCAAAATGAGAGGGTGTTCAAGTTTGTATAATCATAATTATTCTTAAAATCTAAAGTAGTGTTTTCATCATATTCTTTTATGGCGTAACCTCCGATCATCAAATATTCATAACAATTTTGAATGAAAGCGGCTTTTAATTTAAATCCGGTTTTTAACTGTTTGTTGATGAGATGTTCATAATGAAAAAAAGCGATTCCGGAGTAACTGTTTAAACCTTTTCTTGTTGCTACTGTATCGGCAGTCATTAATCTTGGGACAATTCTTTTAAAATTGAAACCCAATCCTGCATAGATGTTGTGGGTAGAGCTGTTTTTTTTATCTTGTTTTTGAGAATCGAAAATATATTGTATTCCCATTTCGGGCATCATACTTTGTCTCAGATATTCTGTTGAAGCGCCATTAGTACCGAATGTCATCACGTCGCGTTGTGCATTTAGATATACAAGGATGTAGTTACTTTTTGCTATTTTCTGAGTTACTCTCACTTGCGGCACTCTTGCAAACGGTTGAAACGGAGCGCCCGCGCTGCCCGCCACAGTGTATGCAAACATTCGCTCGGTAAACAAGGGATGCCACGTTTGCCCCAGCAACAATTGCGTGGATTTCCAATCTATTTTTATGAGTGCGTGGCGCAATGCAAATCCGTTGATATCTGTATTTGAAATCCCCATAAACCATCCCTCAATCATTCCCGATATTTTCGCACCCAGCGCATCGGGCGCCTGTATCTTTAAGTTAAGTCGCGTGTTCATTGCAACAAAGTTGAAAGAACCATACCCATTAATATCTTTTCCGTTTTTATCATAAAAAACATCTGCAGGATAGAGATAAATTCCTCCATCTCTGGATTCTGTCGGTTTGCGCGTGTCCCAAAAAAGGTCTTGACTCACCAAGCCGCTCCAACTCAAATCCCATCTCTTTTTTTTATCGGGAAATTGATCCGATGCTGTGGTAACAGAGTGACGTTCACGAATAGTATCGGTATCTTGTAACGAGAAAAAATCTTTGGCTTTTTTGTGTCTTTTATAGTTTAACGTATCCTGAGACTGTGAAAAAGTGTTAAAACTAATTATTAAAATTATTGTTGTAAAAATAAATTTCATTTGAATATTTGTGGAATAATAGTATTTCTTAAATCAATACCCCAAAGCAATTTTTCACGAATCACTGAAAAAAAATCGGTGTTATGAAATCGCACCATAGATATTTCAAAATCCTCTTTTTTAATAAGCAGTGTTGCCGATGTGGGCGCTAATATGCGTTCATTGTCTAATGCCAACGAAAATTTGTCCGTTCTTCGGCTGTGTACTTTAATCTTTATCTCATCATCTGCGTTTACAATAATAGGTCTGATGTTCAATGTGTGTGAAGCAATGGGGGTTATGATATTTACATGCGATGTAGGGTGGATGATGGAACCTCCGCAACTCAACGAGTAAGCGGTAGAGCCTGTAGCTGTAGCTACAATCAACCCATCTGACCAATAGGTATTTACATGACTATCATTGACCCAGATTTCAATGGCAAACATTGAATCTTCGTCGGTGGTTCTAACGGTAATATCATTCAATGCAAAATAGTTATCTAAAGCCAAATCGGGTTCGGCTTCCAAGTGCAGGAGTTCTCTTTTTTCAATGGTAAAACATCTATCGCAAAGCAACTGAAATTGTTGTTCGAAATTCTTTTTAGTAATGGTGGTTAAAAAGCCAATACGTCCGGTGTTGATTCCCACCATAGGGATGTTGAGGTTGCCCACCAACTTCACAGAGGCAATAAATGAGCCATCTCCGCCAAAAGAAAAGAAAAAGTCAATATTAGAAATCTTTCTTAAATCTTCATGAGTAGCAAAGATGGGGCAATTCTCTACAATTTTCTCAAAATAAGATTTTTGCTTTAACTTATCATGCACAACCAACTGAACACCGTTATCTTTAAGATGTTGTAATGCAGTAGCGATAAACACTTTATCATTTTCGCTATGTTTTCTATAAAAAACGGCAATTTTCATATCCTTTTATTCGTAGTTTTTAGGTTCGGTTTCTCCGTTAAGTATCAGGAAAGCGTTAAATGCTAATGCTCTCATTTCATCTTCTCCGGGAAATACTTTTACCGGAGCGATCCAATTCACATAACTTGTAATTTCGTCCACCACCGGTTTTCCGTATGCAATACCGCCTGTTAATAAAATGGCGTCAACATTACCTTTAAGGACTACAGCGGCTTCCCCAATGGCTTTTGCTATCTGGTAAGCCATAGCATTTTGGATAAGTTTTGATTTTTCATCACCTGCTTCTGCATCTTTTTCTATCCGGTAAGCATCATTTGAGCCAAAATATCCCACATATCCACCTTTTCCTACTAACATTTTCTTAACCTCTTCTTTAGAATATTTTCCGCTGAAGCAGAGATTTACCAACTGTCCGGTGGGCAGAGTTCCTGCTCTTTCGGGCGAAAAAGGACCTTCGCCGTCAAGCGCTTGATTCACATCAATTACGTACCCTTTTTCGTGTGCGCCTACGCTAATGCCTCCGCCCATGTGGGCAACAATGAGATTCAACTCGTCATATTTTTTGTCGATCTCTTGAGCATATCCACGCGCTACCGCTTTTTGGTTCAAAGCATGAAAAATGGAGACACGTTCAAACAAGGGGTGTCCGGAAATGCGTGCCACCGGTTGCAACTCATCCACCACCACGGGATCTGCAATATAAGAGGCTGACAATCCAATAGTTTGCGCAATATTGTCTGCCAATAATCCGCCAAGATTTGAGGCATGGTCACCACTGAAGCCTTCGAAAAGATGCTTTTTCATCAAGTCGTTTACTCTATAAATACCCGATGGGATAGCTTTTACCAAGCCGCCTCGCCCCATAACAATATTGATAGATTTTAATGAGATTCTATTATCTTCCAGTTCTTTTAAGATAACACTCTTTCTAAAATCTGTCTGTTCGGTAATTTTTCCAAAGCCCGACAATTCATCGGCGCTATGTTTAATATTTTTTACAAAAACCTCTTCTTTTCCATCGAAGACGGCGATTTTGGTAGAGGTTGAACCCGGATTAATGGCTAAAATTCTATTCATAAATATTTATTTTTTATTTTTTTATAATTTTTCAGCATAATTCAAAAATAAAATGCTTGTATCCTTTTCTCAAATAATTTTGAGATGCGAAATTATATTTTTCTGAATATATGTGCCTGATGAAGTTAAAAAAAAGTTCATTGATTACTTTTCCTTTTTTGGTTTTCATAAAAAAACAGGAGCCACGCAAAAGGTGGCTCCCCAAATTATGAAAACAAAAATTTTATAAAGGGCTATTTTTTCCCTTTATCTTTCTGTCCGGCATGTCCGCGGAAAATACGTGTGGGAGCAAATTCTCCCAACTTATGTCCTACCATATTTTCAGTGATATATACCGGAATGAACTTGTTGCCGTTGTGAACGGCAATGGTAAGTCCAACAAAATCCGGAGAAATCATGGAAGCTCTCGACCATGTTTTGATGGTCGTTTTCTTGCCGCTTTCTTGTGTTTGAACGGCACGTTTTTCTAATTTATAGTGGATATATGGTCCTTTTTTTAATGATCTACTCATACTATGTTACTTTAAGATTATTTCTTTCTTCTTTCAATAATATAATTGCTGGATTGTTTTTTTGGTGCTCTGGTTTTGTACCCTTTTGCAGGCAATCCTTTTCGTGATCTCGGATGTCCTCCTGAGGCACGTCCTTCACCGCCACCCATGGGGTGATCTACCGGATTCATAACCACTCCACGAGTACGTGGGCGTCGTCCCATCCAACGGGTACGACCTGCTTTTCCTGAGATTTCTAAGTTGTGGTCAATGTTTGAGACGAGACCGATTGTAGCACGACAGCTGCAAAGTACCATACGTGTTTCACCGGAAGGCAGACGTAAAATGGCATATTTTCCGTCTCTTGACATGAGTTGGGCATAACTTCCAGCGGAGCGTGCCATCTTTGCTCCTTGTCCGGGGCGAAGTTCAATGTTATGAACAGTAGATCCGAAAGGAATCTCTCCTAAGGGGAGTGAATTTCCGAGATCAGGGGATACGCCCTCACCAGAAATAATGACTTGCTCAACTTTTAAGCCGTGAGGCGCAATGATATAGCGCTTTTCGCCGTCGGCGTAGAATAACAAAGCGACACGAGCCGAACGGTTTGGGTCGTATTCAATACTCTTTACCGTTGCAGGAACTCCATCTTTGTTTCTTTTAAAATCGATACAACGATACATCTTTTTATGACCGCCACCGCGATACCGTATCGTCATCTTACCACTATTATTTCTTCCGCCTGTCCTTGTTTTGGGACACAATAAACTTTCTTCCGGTTTATTGGTGGTAATCTCGTCAAACGAACTAATAACTTTGAATCGTTGACCGGGCGTTACTGGTTTGTATTTTCTTAATGCCATGATTAAATATTGCTATAAATGTCAATCTTATCTTTTTGATTTACAAAAACAATCGCTTTCTTAATGGTATTTTGTTGTCCATGAATGACGCCTGCTTTTGTATTTCGGGAGGTGGCTCTTCCACGTTGAATCAATGTATTGATTTTGTCAACACGAACGTTGTACACATCCTCAATCGCAAATTTAATCTGCGATTTGGTTGCTTTTCTATCTACAATAAAGCCGTAGCGGTTATATTTTTCCGATACTGCCTGCATCTTTTCACTAATAATGGGCTTAATTAATATATTCATTTTTGTTATCAGATTTAATGTTCTCAATAATTGGGCGATGCATTATTCTTGCATCTTGTTTATTTCAGCCATGCTATTTTCAAAGATGATCAGTTGTTTGGCATGCAATATGTCGTATGTATTTAAATCGCAAGCTCGAATTACCATAATCTTGGGCAAATTGCGTGCAGAAAGATGTACATTAGTATTTGTATCGTTTGTTAAAATCAATGTTTTAGTTTTTTCCAAGTTAAATTTCATTAGCATTTCTAATACATCTTTTGTTTTTGGAGCATCCAAAACTAAATCTTCAATAACGAGGATATGGTCATCTTTTGCCTTATAGGTTAATGCAGAGAAACGAGCCAAGCGTTTAATTTTCTTATTTAGTTTAAAAGAATAGTCTCTCGGATGAGGACCAAAAATGGTAGCACCTCCTCTCAGGAGCGGAGATTTTATACTTCCTGCCCGAGCGCCGCCGGTTCCTTTTTGGCGTTTCAGTTTGCGTGTAGAGCCTGAAATTGTAGATTTCTCTAAAGTATCGTGCGTACCTTGTCTTTTATTGGCCAATATGTGCTTCACATCTAACCAAATAGCGTGATCATTAGGTTCAATGTTGAAGATGTTATCGTTCAACGTAACCGTTTTAGTAGATTCGCTTCCATCAGTTTTATATACTTTTAACTCCATCTTTCAATAATTAAATATGAACCATTTGGTCCCGGAACGGAACCTTTAACTACAACTAAATTTTTTTCGGTAACTAATTTTAAGATTTGGAGGTTAATCATTTTTACTTTTTGACCTCCTGTTTGCCCTGCCATTTTCATACCTTTGAAAACTCGTGAAGGCCATGAAGAAGCGCTTAATGAGCCTGGCGCTCGCAGACGGTCATGCTGACCATGAGTACGATCACCAACCCCACTGAATCCATGACGTTTTACTACACCTTGAAACCCTTTTCCTTTTGAAACCCCACTTACATCCACATATTCGCCTTCAACAAAAACAGATACGTCTAATATATCACCAAATTTTTTCTGATGTCCTTCTTCAAAGCGGGTGAACTCTCTTAAGATTTTCTTAGGTGTTGTTCCCGCTTTTGCAAAGTGCCCTTTCAAAGCTTTTGGCGTCCGTTTCTCTTTTTTGTTGTCGAACCCTAATTGGATGGCGCTATAGCCGTCTTTTTCAACGGTCTTTACTTGCGTAACAACGCAAGGACCAGCTTCGAGAACTGTGCATGGTACTATTTTACCAGAGGCATCGAAAATGCTAGTCATTCCAATTTTTTTTCCTATTAATCCAGACATTGTTAATAATTAATTTTGAATTTTGAATTTTTAATTAAAGATTTTTCCGCTTACTGCTTTCTCCTTAAATCGTCAATTTGAGTGAAGCAAGAAATTTTAAAGTTAAACTTTTATTTCCACATCAACGCCGCTCGGCAATTCCAACTTCATCAATGCGTCAATGGTTTTGGAAGTGGTACCGTAGATGTCCAACAAACGTTTGTATGTAGCAAGTTCGAATTGTTCTCTCGACTTCTTATTTACAAATGTAGCGCGGTTCACGGTAAAGATCTTCTTATGTGTCGGCAATGGGATAGGTCCTACTAAAACGACCTTGTCATCTTTAACAGCTTGCACTGTTTTGACAATCTTTTCTGCCGATTTGTCCACCAATGTATGGTCGAACGATTTCAGTTTGATTCTAATTCTGTGACTCATTTGTCAGTATTGTTTTTAAAATTTAATATTTATGCTTATTTTCCCCTTTTTTTTGGGGCGGCAAAAATATAAAAAAAATAATGCAAATTGAATTACACTTTTAAATCTTTTTTTCTACTACTCATCAACCTTTACCCTTACCCCCTCCGAGTGTGAACTAAACTCCGGCGCGTACATAGATTGTATAGTGGTTATGCCGTTGGAAAACTCCCCTTTCTGGGATACGCGCAGATTGTACTCAAATACGTAAGTTCCTTTGCGCAAGTAATCAATGAAGAAATTCATGGAAGCATCCTTGATGGCTTGGTAGTAGCCCAAACCCGACTTATATCTGTATCCCGATAAATAATCCACCGGTTCGAAACAGGCTGCGCGCATATCTTTCAAATGCACATATTCCATATCGCGGTCGGTGCGGATCTCAATTCTGACGGTTATTTTGTCGCCAACTACTAAGGTTGCGTCTTTCTCAATAGGAACTATTACCAATTTGTCGCCCTCTCTGCGTTCCACGAAAAGTTGTTTGTTGATGGTTAACGGGGTCTCTTCAAACTGTTTAATTTTGTCCAACTGTTCAAAATATTGCCAGTAAACAGCTCCCCACGCCACGCTGTTTTCTTTTTTGGTAACACTTACATTTCCCCAATCGGGATTTACCAATGTGCCGTCCCAGCGTTGTTTGAAGTAGCCGGTGCCCGCTTCGGTATTTATCTCCGGATCGGCGGCGGGGTCAATCGTCATCTCTCCAATTTTCAGGATAGGGAAGTCTGTTTCAGCCAACAGGTTTGTGCCTTGCAAGAGTAGTGCGTACACAGCTTCTGTGGTGGCTTTGGTGGTCTTCCAGTCTTGTGTTTGTTTCTGTTTGAGCAACCACACTTTCATCTCATCCACCATTTTTTGGTCTTTTGCTACATCGGTAAACACCTCAATCAACAATGCTTGCGTTTCAATGGGCGCCTGATACCAGAAACAGCCGTTGCCGTATTTCCAATAGGTTCCCATCTCTTCGCTGTTTTGGGTATGTTCTTTTAAGGAGGCGACTATTTTGGCAGGCGTTTTAGTGTCTTGCAATTTGTTCAGCGCCAGCGCAATCATCCCCTGCATGTAAAAACCTTTGCTTGTCCAATATTTTGCAGCCTGCTCTTTGTAATAATCAAATGCTGCTGAGGTGGTTTCCGGCAAAGGAATATCATTGATGAAAAACGAACGAACATACAAGTAATGAATTTGCATATAACTGATGTTGTCCTTTTTCAAACAATCGGCATCGCAATGTTTTTTCAGGTCTTCGTAACTCTTTTCCAACTGTTTATCCAAGTATGGGATCGCTTTTTTAATCATATTCCAAACCGCGCTGTTTTCTCTGATATCGGTTACGCCGAGTTTATCTAAGTGGGCAAAACCACCAATGATGTGCTGGGTAATGTACCAGCTTTCGGGCATCCCCTTAAACCAAGGAAATGCGCCACTTGTCTGCTGTATTTCCGTTAATTTCCGGATTGCCGTGCTGTTCTCCATCGCCATACGGTTCAAATCGAACAAGATACCGATGTTTCGTTTTCTTTCGCTCTCATTTTTAGCATTTAACAACCAAGGAGTTTCCTCTATCAACAGGGCTTTCAACTCCTGATTTTTCTCAAGATTTGAGAGCAACGCTTGGCTGTCGGGGATATTTTTCCACAATTCGAAAATGCGTTGAATTTTCGGGTCGCTGTTGGCAATGTGCGAGGAGAGCGTGTTTGCATAGAAACGCGAGAACACCTGCTCTGCACATTCGTAAGGATACTCCATCAAATAGGGGAGCGCTTGCACGGCGTACCACGCAGGATTTGCCGTAAATTCAAGAGTAAAACTTTCATTTCTGAGCGTGGTGGATTTGTTGTTTGCCAAATTCTTGAATTTGAAGTTGGTAGTTCCTGCTTTTCGCACCGGCAGGGGCAGCGATTCTGTTACCAACATCTTGTTGGAAAGAATGGGCAAAATTCGTTCTTCGCCATCGGAGTGGGTATTTCCGTCTGCAATAATCCTTACGCCCACCGCAGATACTCCTTCAGGGATGGTTACTTGCCACTCAACCACTTTGTTGCCATCTTTAACTGCGGTAAAAACAACCTCATTAGTAGCATTTTCACCCAAAAATTTGTCATTTAGAGATTTGAGATTTTCAACATCAAAGAACTCAATTTTAGCAATGCCGGAAACGCCCATTTCGGCAAGACAATTTATTTTTGCGGAAATCGTGATTTGGTCATTTTCTCTAAAAAATCTTGGCAGATTGGGCATCACCATCAACTCTTTTTGGGTAATAATCTCTTCATTTATCGTTCCTATTTTAAGGTCATTAGTATGCGCCAACCCCATGAAATTCCATCGGGTTAAACTCTCCGGCATGGTGAAATTGATAAATATCTCACCGGCTTCGTTGGTGGTTAATGTAGGATAGAAAAATGCCGTTTCATTAAAGTTTTGGCGGATTTGGATGGGTGGCGATTGCAAACCGGAGCCAGGTACAGGCATTTCACCTTTATTGCTCATCATCATAGAAGAGCCCGGTGCTTTCCTTAGTTCATCTTCTGTAGTCATTAATTGCCCTTTCTCTCCATTACCTTTAAGTTTAGTAGAAGAGGTTGTGTTATCCTGACTAAATACAGGCGGTACATACGAAACCTCTATACCTTGATATTCACTATCTTGTAGTGAGTTATAAGATACTCTACCTCTAGGGATCCCAAAATTTGAATATATGTTAAACAAGATCAAATAGGGATCAACAATTTTTACAGGAAGAGATTCACTATAAAAGTTTCTAAAAAGAACGTAGTTTGCCATAGAATAACCAAAACTCCGCGCATTCCAATTCACTCTAAAGTTGTATTTCTGAAAAGGATTTAAACTCCAACTGTTTTTAGCAAAAAGATCCAAAGATGCGTCATATAGCGAAGCCATAAATTCGGCTTGGGTAGGTTTTGATAAATAGTCGGATATTTTTAACTGCCAATTTTCATTTGCTCCGGGTAATGTTTTATCTCTAAATGTAATAAACTTAATATCCAATTTCTTGTTTTCCCAATCCACATTGATGGTTTGAGAATATGGGTATGGTCTGCCCGCTTTTACAAAAAACAGATTTACAGAAATACCCCCGCGGTGCGCTTCCTCAATGGGAATCTCAATTTTTCTAATCCCCGAACTCAGTTTCAGGGTTTCCGATTTTGCGAGTTTCCCTTTCACTCCCAAATCATAGTAAACCTGCACATCTTTATATGAGGATCCCACGTACAAAGTTACGGTTTGACCGGGCTGCGCGGAGGTTTTATCCACATAAAAAAAATCGGTAGCATTATAAGGCATTTTAGCATCTTTTTCGGAAAACAGAACAAACTCTTTTACAAATTCTACCGGATTTCCCCACTTGTCAACTGAGGTTATGATGATACGATAAACACCGGAACTCCATTTATCTATACCTGCAAATTTTATTTTTTTTGTTTGGGCTGTATTTATTTTATCTTGAAAAACAGTTTTTTCTATCTCAAATGTTGAAAAATTGGTTTCGTTGGCGTATTCATATCCGGGGTAGTTTTTATACCATTCCTCTTTTGAATAGAGAGGCAAATCTATCTTATCCCATTGTTTTTTTGCAAGTAAAGTATTATTATCTTTTAATTTAAATACTTTAACATCCACCTCGGCAGGCACGAACGCGCCGGACGTGTTTTCCGTTTTAATGAGAATGCTGTCCATCTGTTCCCGAATAATCACAGAGGATATTTCGGTTGAAATTTCTAATGCACGGTTTGAAACAAAAACTGAAGTGGAGGTGGTTTGCGTTTCGCCGTTAATATCGGTAACCGTTACATTTATGGTATAATTATAAGCAATATAGGGTTTCAACAACTCAATCTCATCCACAACCGCTTTAAAACTAACTTTAAATTTACCAACCTCATCTACTACCAACTCCCCAAAATCGATCTCCTCAGCAGTTCCAAAATAGTGCATAATCCTTTCTGCACTCAGCCTTCCGCCTTCTGCATACCACGGTCTCCAAATTGAATTTCTCACCACAGTATAAGTTCCTTTAGCATCGGTAAGCGCCGTACCGGCGTATGTTTTTGCTTCCCCATCAACTGTAACGAGGTCGTTTATTTTGTACTCCCCTTCAACCGGAAGCATAACTACTTCAAACATCGGTCGTTTGTACTCTTCTACTTTTATTGAACAACTTCCGTAATTTGGGCAGTTAATAGAAAAACTACCGGTTAAAACGCCCACAGGAATGGTAAAAGAGCCGGAGATGGTTCCAAACTCATTGGAAACTAAATCAAGGGTGGAGATGTTTTGCCAATTCACGTCTTTAAATTCCACTTTTGCAGAAAAATCGGGTACAACAATAACTTCACTTCCCTGTTTTTCCAAGCATATTCCTTTAAAATGCACCGTCTGCCCGGGACGATAGATGGCTCTGTCGGTAAAAAAATTTATTGCAAATGTATGCTGTACTTCTCTTTCCGTATTGGTATAAAAACTTGAATTATTTGAAATAAAATCGTTATTATCACTCACATCCACACGATAAAAAGACCAATTGTTTTTACTATCTACATTTACTTTTGCATATCCTGTTTTATCAGTATAAAGTGTATGGCTTTTTATATAAATAGTTTTTGGCTGTTTGTAATCATATTCCTGTTTATAAAGTTCAATTTTCGCATTTTCAACCGGTTGTCCGGTTTTTCTATTCAACACAAACAAACCGGAATTGGTGTTGTTGCTATCTTTCGTAATCATACATAAATCGGAGGAAAAAAATGTAAAATATGCAAAATAATTTCCTTCTAAATTTAATTCTTTATTGGCGTGTAAAAGAATAACATAGAATCCGTAAGGAAGCGCGTCTGTTAAATATTCCGTATAGTGGGATTGATAATCATCTGTTTTAGGCAAAGATACAGTTTTGGTTTCCAAAAATATTTTAGATATTTCTAATATTTCAGAGACAGGATCTTTGAAATAGGATTCTTTACTTGCATATTTTTCATAATCACATTTAAGGATAGTCATAAAAACCTTATCGGTATTGCGGTAAGTGATTCTCAATGGAAATTTTTCATTGGCATTTACTACATCTTCTACTTTAAAAGAAAAGCTTATTTTCTCAATTTCATTTTTTAAATTAATACAAACGGGCGCATATTTAGCCTTAGGGAAGTGGGCAATCACATCATCAAGCAATGCTATTGCTTTTGTTTTATGCATTTTATATTGAAAAGTGGTTGAATC
The DNA here is from genome assembly GCA_031286285.1 of Bacteroidales bacterium. Lineage (GTDB taxonomy): Bacteria > Bacteroidota > Bacteroidia > Bacteroidales > WCHB1-69 > WRNX01. The sequence goes on from JAITUN010000327.1 coordinate 22,191, forward strand.
TTGAAAATCATACTTTTCACCCAAATTGTTGTAAAAATCTGCCAACACATAGTTAATTTGCGCCAATTCTGGAACATTATTATGCTTTTTTTGTAGAGTAATAATTGCGGTTTCCCATACTTTATCTTTATCAGCAGTGGTGAGATTGTTTTTTACAAAATTGAGTCTTCTTAAATCCGTATTCACAAGTGCTTCAATATCAGCAGGGTTTTCTAATCTAAATTGTAACCAATCTTTATAAATCATTAATGCTGTGTTTTTAAATGAAAGTGGATCGCCTCCTAACGGCAAATTAACAAACTCCTCAACATTTGCAAGAAATGCATTATCTTTGAATTTGTCACGACTGTCACGGCTATCACCATGAAAGCCACGAAAGTTACGAAAATCTGATCCTAATTGGTTTATAGCATAATACGCCACAAAATCGTACAACGTAGGGAACGACTGCATAGATTCTTTTACATTTTCAATAAATTCGGAATATTCTACTATTGTTTCCTTTTTTAAAACGTCGTTTAATGCTAACAGATAGTTTTTGATAATAACATCTTGAAATTTCGTTTTGTCCCAAGTGGCAATATCCTTATTCTCAAAATCGGAGGTTACGGAACGTTGGTTAATTTGGTACGAATTATAAGAAAAATACTCTTGATACATCGTTGCCAAGAACAGGTGCATGAAAGGTTTCACAATTCCGTCGTAGTTTACCATTTCGGCTTCCAATTTCAGAATAGAATTTTTCATACCATTTTCTACTAAGGTTTTTGTATAGCCCATTCGGTGAACAATAGATTTGATAATCTGCTTTTCGTTGTTTTCTGCAATAGCAAGATTGTAAATCTCTTCCACTGCTTTTAACGCAGATTGAGGAAGTGCGTCATTATTAAATACCTCTACCTGTTTCCAGAGTTTTTCGTACTCTTCGGGTGGGGTAGGTCTGTTTTGCGCAAAAGTGTTTAGTGTTAAAAAAACTACAAATGTGGCTAAGAAAAATTTGATAGGTTGAATCATTATAATTTTTTTTATTGTTTTTAAAACGTAATTTTGTTGAAACTATTTTTGATGATTGAATACCATTACACCTTTGTTTTCTACTTTTGAAAAAAAATATAATAAAAATCTACTTTTGCAGTTTGTAACAACAAAATATCATCTTATGGTAAAGATAAAATTCTCATTTTTTTTATTTTCTATTTTATTAACATATAGCACCTTATGTTTTTCTCAATCCAAGGGTTCCTATATTGATTTGATACTTGAAAACAACACTACTTTCACAGAATACAAAAAAAACTTCAATCCTGTGAAATACAATCCTTCTATTTTAAAGAGTTGTTTTGTAGAAATGGTAAATGTAGTTCGACATCAACTTTATTTCTGTGACGCCTTATCAAATCTTCCCATGTTAGATTCTGTTGCTCAGATGCAATCTGATTATCAATCAAATAATGATAAACTTACGATACAAAATATTCCGCCCAATCAATATACTTCTCAACGCTTAAAGCTCTATGGATTTACTGTACAAGGAGATGAGTATGTTTCTAAAGCAAAAGCTCATCAAGGTGATAAAGATTATTCTTATTATGATGTTTGCTTAGAATTAATAAAGCCCATGTTAAAAACCTCCTCAGGAGTTCCTTCCTTTTTATCTCCGCAATATACCATTTACGGATTTGCCAGTGGAATTGATAGAAACAAAAACAACATCTATATCTCATTACTATTGGGCAACGATCTTACAAATCAGCTATTTAATTCTGTAACATCAAAACAAAGAGATCTACCTATCTCCAAAGGCAATGCCGGTCTTCGGTTTTATGATGAAGTTGTTTGCAAAAAATGTATAGAAGACAACTCTTTAGAACAAATTTACGACATGCTCTCTATGGATGAAGATGGTAATGTGTTTTTGGAATCTGATGATGCAAAGTGGGTAAAGAAGATACTCACTAAGGCATGTAGTTTTCTTGTTTTGGATTTTATTCAAAAAGAGCAATACAACTGTCGTGTTCCGATGATTGATAATAACAAACCTTTTAGAGGTATTGTATCAAAACCTATTTCGGTAGAAAAGATTATTTCTTCTAATGATTCTACTGCAAAATCAAATTTTTTTCATGCAAAAATAGGAGTTATTCCACCACAAATAGAGTTAAATAAAGAGATCACTATTAACATACTCCTTTTAAGCGATAAAAAAAACGTTTGTAGAACTTTGATAAAGAAAAAAGTTGAAAATATAATGGTATCTGATGTTGTCATAGATTCTTTAATTCAGGCACAAAATTATGAAGAGGCTTTATATCAACTTTCCCCAATGCTTTCAGATTCTACAATTAATGAAAACCTACTTTTTTCAATTGTACAATTAGCTGCACACAAAGATAAAACTTATTTAAGTTCAATTTTTACTCAATCGGTTAAAATGGCTCTTTTTAGAAACCCACAAAAACTTTGCAAACTTTTTGAGCAGTTTTCCATATCAATTTTTGATAATAAGGAAGTAAAAAAAATATATTGTAATACTTGTAATCTAAATTCGAAATAACTATGGCAAAAGTTAATCTTATTATCCCTTGTTGTATGGACATGTTCAGTCCGTCGGTTGCGCACAGTGTTTATACTGTATTAGAACGTTTAGGCGATGAAGTGATCTATAACTTGGATCAAACATGTTGTGGTAGGAGGTTCTATCATTCCGGAGAATTAGAACTTGCCAAAGAATTGGCAAACAAATTAATATTGGAATATGATTTGAAATATAGTACAGTTGTACCTACAACTTCATGTGTGGGATATATTAAGAATTACTACAAGGAGTTGTTGGAGAATTCTGCTGAGGTGAATATGATTCGCAATTTCACTCAAAATATTTTCGAACTATGTTATTATATTGTTAATATTAAGGCTATTGAAAAATTAGATAATATTTTTAATCATCGAGTTTTTTATTTTAAATCCTGTTCTGCCAGAAATTTATATAAAATAGATGACGAGCCGGAATTGTTATTGAGCAACACTCAAGGGTTGGACTTACTTATAGACAACAACTTAAATACTTGTTGTGGTGCTAACAGCCATTTTGCGATTGCTAATCCTGAAGTTTCAGATATTTTGTGCAATCAAATTATTGATTGTGCTTATCAAATGGGTGCCCAATATATTACTTCCACAGATATGCATTGTTTGCAGCATATTGATGCAGTTCTTAACACACTTGATATTACTTTAGAAACTATTCATATTGCCGACATTTTGCTTGGAGGAGAATAGGTTTATATTTTAAACATTAGACGATTAAACTTTATTCGTATAGCACTCTATTTATTTAATAAATATTGCACCTCCGCATGAATTTTTTGAAGCTCCGGTAACCGATTTCATGCAGTTATTGTATTCGTGAACACGCAGATAGCCTAAAAAAGCAAAAATTAGAGCTTCTTTGAAATCAATTAATTGTTCATCAGGAATTATGATTTGAGTATCTGTTTTTTCTTTAATTAACTCTAATAAATAACTATTTTTTGCACCGCCTCCTGTAACTAAAACTTTATTTAATCCTTTTAAATTTTGGGCTATTTGGGTAGCAATATGTTCACACATGGTTCTTAATTTATCTATATTGGTTATAGTGCTACATTCCAGCAGAGGTTTGTAATATTCTGTAAACAATTCAAATCCAATAGATTTTGCATCACTTTTCAAAAAGTAGTCAGGTTTATTGAGTGCCAACAATAGTTCTGAGTTCACCTTTCCTTTTTTGGCCAAAGCTCCTTCATTATCATATTTGAATCCGGATTGTTCTGCCAAAAAATTAAGAGGGATATTACACAATGAAATATCATATGCGATCGAGATATTATTAATCTGTTTTGAGATATTTGAGATTCCTCCGAGGTTCAGGCAACCATCATATTCAGAGAAGAGGAGTTTGTCGCCGATTGGAACCAACGGTGCACCTTGTCCTCCCAGTGCCACATCAGTAGTTCGAAAATCACAAATGGAGTTAATTCCTGTTTTGGCAGCCAAAATAGAGCCGCTTCCAATCTGTTTGGTTAATCCTTTTTCAGGCTGATGAAAAACGGTATGGCCATGGGATGCAATGTAATGAGTTTTTTTTGTTGTGTTTTCAAAAAATTTGTTTACACATTGGTCCATGAGGATAGAAAACTCTATTTCAACCTGACACAACAAAAGTGCATTTCCATCCTAAAGGTTGCGAAGTTTTT